>NZ_JBUDGD010000026.1:0-67792 GCF_055484735.1 Pseudomonas sp. 15C
GCGAAGGGACCCGAGCCTGCGAGGGCCGAACGCAGGAGCAAGCCTTTTTGGGTACTTTTTCGGCGTCTGGAAAAAGTGCCTCGCCGTAAGGGCGAAACCATAAGAAGCCGTTACCGCAGCAACGGATATGCCCCCAAATAAACCCCACACACCCGCAACTTTAAACAATAAAAAAACGCGATCCCCCGCCAACACTTACCACTCGTTCAAGCCAAACTAAAAGCCCATCCCGATCCTGCACTTCCTTACGCCAAACCCAGTTCAACTGTAGTCCGCTTCCTCAATGATTGTAGGATTTATCCGATACCATGACGCAGACCCCGTCACTCCCTGCGAGTGCTCATGCAACTGAGCTAAGGTGCGCGCTTTATTCGTGTTCGCATGGGATTTGATTATGAACTCCGTATTTATTGTCGACGATCACCCGGTCATCCGTCTCGCCGTTCGAATGCTGCTCGAACATGAAGGTTACAAGGTCGTCGGCGAGACCGACAACGGAGTCGATGCCATGCAAATGGTCCGCGAATGCATGCCCGATCTGGTCATCCTCGACGTGAGCATTCCCAAACTGGACGGCCTGGAAGTACTGGCGCGCTTCAACGCCATGGGCTCACCGCTGAAAATCCTGATCCTGACCGCACAGTGCCCGACCCTCTTCGGCATTCGCTGCATGCAATCCGGCGCCTCAGGCTATGTCTGCAAACAGGAGGACCTGAGCGAACTTGTCAGTGCGATCAAAGCGGTACTTTCCGGATACAACTACTTTCCCAGTCAAGCGTTGAACCCCGTTCGCAATGACGACGTTCGTTATGCCGAACTTGAACTGTTCAAATCCGTTAATGATCGCGAGTTGATGGTCTTGCAACTTTTTGCCCAGGGCCGCACCAACAAGGAAATCGCCAAGGGCATGTTTCTGAGCAATAAAACCGTTAGCACTTACAAGAAGCGCCTGATGCAAAAACTCAAAGCCAAATCCCTTGTAGAACTTATCGAGATGGCCAAACGCAACGCACTCGTGTGAGAGCCAGCATGCCCAGTCGTTTGAAGGACTATCTAATCGCGTTGAGCGCAGGACTGTTGCTGAGCGCAAACGTCTTTGCCCTGCCCGTCTCCTCGCCGGACTACGCCTTGCTCAGCCGGTCGGCGAGCGATGCGGTGACGGTGATGCTCGACCGGCCGCAGCGGCAGTGGCTGCTTGAACGCAACGAACTGGTGCTGGGCACCTCGGCGCCCGACTACCCGCCCTTTGACATGACGGTCAGCGGCAAGGATTACGAAGGCCTCACTGCCGACTACGCCGGACTGCTGGGCCAGGCCACCGGTCTGCCTATCCGGGTGCAGCGCTTCCCTTCGCGCGATGCAGCGATTCGCGCCTTGCTCGATGGCCAGGTCGACCTGCTCGGGACCGCCAACGGCTTCGAAGCCAGCAACGCCAACCTCGCCCTGTCGACCCCTTACGCTTTTGATCAACCGGTGCTGGTCACCCGCGAGGACGAAACCCGCTCGCTCAGCGAAGGCCTCGCCGGGCTGCGGCTGAGCATGGTCTATCACTATCTGCCATTGCCCGAAGTAAAGGCGCTGTATCCGAAAGCGCTCATCACCTGCTATCCCTCCTACCAGAACGCAATCAACGCGGTGGCGTTCGACCAGGCCGATGTGTTTCTCGGCGATACCCTTTCCACCCACTACATGATCAACAAGGGCTACCTGAACAACGTGCGCATGGCCAACTTCGGCAAGCAGGAAGCCCAGGGCTTCAGCTTCGCGGTGCGCCGCAGCAACCCGCAACTGTTGAGCATCATCGACCGTGTGCTCAAAGCCGTGCCGGCCAGTGAACGTGACAGCATTGCCAAACGCTGGAGCGCCGGTAGCGATCTGCTGCTCAGCGAGCAGAAACCGCAACTGACTGAACGCGAAGAAGCCTGGCTCAAACAGCATCCGGTGGTCAGCGTGGTGGTCAACGAGGCGTTTGCACCACTGACGTTTTTCGATAACGACGGCAATTTTCGCGGCATCAGCGCCGACCTGCTCGAGCTGATCCGCCTGCGTACCGATCTGCGTTTCGAGATCCGGCGCAGCCGTAACGACGCGGAAATGATCGAGCAGATCGATCGCCATCAAGCCGATCTGATCGCCGCGCTGCTGCCGTCGGAAGAACGCGAGAAACACCTGAGCTTCAGTCGGCCCTATCTGGAAAACTCCTACGTGTTGCTCACGCGCAAAAGCGCCGACGGCCCGACCAATCTCGGCCAGTTGCGCGGCAAGCAATTGGCAATTGCCCAGGGCAATCCAATGGTGGACTACCTGCGCGAGGAATATCCGCGCATCCATCTGATTGAAACCGCGGACACCTTCAGTGCAGTGTCGCTACTTGCCGAAGGCCGGGTCGACGGCGCGGTGAACTCGCTGGTCATCGCCAACTACTTCATTTCCTCGCGGATCTTCAATCAGCCGCTGCAGATCACTACCACCATTGGTACGAGCCAGGCCGCATTTTCGCTGGCGACGGCGCGTGACAACACCGAGCTGACCTCGATCATCAACAAGGCGCTACTGAGCATCGCACCGGATGAACTGGGCGTTATCAATGGCCGGTGGCGCGGTTATTCCACCGCCTCACAGAACATCTGGCACAACTACCAGCGCCTGTTTTATCAGGTCATTCTCGGCGCATGTCTGCTGTTGTTACTGCTATTGGCCTGGAACGCCTACATGCGCCACCAGATCAAACAGCGCCAGGCCGCCGAACGCGCGCTGAACGATCAACTGGAGTTCATGCGTTCACTGGTCGACGGCACGCCGCATCCGATTTACGTGCGCGACCGCCAGGGCTTGCTGCAAAGTTGCAACGAAAGCTACCTCGAAGCATTTGCTGCCAAGCGTGAGGACGTGATTGGCAAAAGCGTCATTGAAGGCACCCTGAGCAATGCTTTCGAGGCCCACGCCTTTCACGCCGATTACCAGCGAGTGGTTGCCGAAGGCACGCCGATGGTGGTCGACCGGCCGTTGCACATCGGCAACCGGCGCCTGACGATCTACCACTGGATATTGCCGTACCGCGATTCCAGCGGCGCTGTACAGGGCATCATCGGCGGCTGGATCGACATCAGCGAGCGTCGTCAATTGTTCGATGAACTGCGCGCGGCCAAGGAGCAGGCGGACGAGGCCAACCGGGCGAAAAGCACCTTTCTGGCGACCATGAGCCATGAGATCCGCACACCGATGAACGCGGTGATCGGCATGCTCGAACTGACCCTCAAACGCATGGATCAACAACACCCGGATCGTTCTTCGATCGACACCGCCTACCATTCGGCCAAGGATCTGCTCGGTTTGATCGGTGACATTCTCGACATTGCGCGCATCGAATCCGGGCGCCTGAGCCTGTGCCCGGAGCGGGTCAATCTGGTCGACACCGTGGCATCGGTCACGCGCATTTTCGACGGCCTCGCCCGGCAGAAAAACCTCGTCCTGCAAACCCTGCTCAATCCACCGGAGCTGGCCGTCGATGTCTATCTCGACCCACTGCGTTTCAAGCAGGTGCTGTCGAATCTGGTCAGCAACGCGATCAAATTCACCGAGCAGGGCCAGGTCAGGATCACCCTTGATCTGATGAACACCGAAGCGCCAGGCCGCGCGCTGATGCAGTTGACCGTGCAGGACAGCGGCGTCGGTATTAACGCCGAGGACCAGCAACGCCTGTTCGCGCCATTTGCCCAGGCACAGAACAGCCATCGACAAAGCCGAAGCGGCGCCGGTCTGGGCCTGGTGATCAGTCGTAACCTGTGCGAAATGATGGGCGGCCAGTTGCAATTAAGCAGCCAGCCGGGAATCGGCACTCAGGTGTGCATCACGCTTGCTGTGGAAACCCTGCCGGCACAGGTGAGCGCCGGCAAAAACGAAGCTGCGATCAAAAAAGCGCGAACGCCTTTATGCGTACTGGTGGTGGATGATCACCCGGCCAATCGCCTGCTGATGTGCCAGCAGCTGGAATTTCTCGGCCATCGCTTCAGTGTTGCCGAAAATGGCTGCGTCGGTCTGGAACGATGGAAGGCCGGTCACTTCGATCTGGTGATCGTCGACTGCAACATGCCGCTGATGAACGGCTATGAACTGACCCGCGCCATTCGCCAGCATGAAATGCAGGCGCGTTGTCCACCCTGCACCGTATTGGGCTTTACCGCCAATGCGCAACCGGAAGAGGTCCAGCGTTGCAAGCAGGCAGGCATGGACGATTGCCTGTTCAAGCCGCTGAGTCTCAGCCTGCTCAGTGAATGGGTCGACGGCATCACCCCGGCGTCGTCAGGCCAGGCGTTCGATGTGCAAAACCTCGACACGCTGACCGGCGGCAACCCGACACAGACCCGTCGCCTGGTCGCCGAGTTACTCAAGAGCAGTCGTCTTGACCGCCAGGAGTTGCTGGCGTTATCGCCGGAGAGTGACCGTGCGGCGCTGGCGGAGGTCGCGCACAAGATCAAGGGCGCCGCGCGGATCGCTCAGGCCAAACGCGTCATCGAATGTTGCGAAGCCCTCGAGCAGGCTTGCATCAACGCGGCGCCAGCCGATGAGCTTGCCCGCCATTGCGAAGCGAGCGATCAGGCGATGCTCGAACTGGAGCAGGCTTTGCAACAACAATTGACACTGTCGGAGCAAAGCACAATGAGCTCGCCTTAACTATGCTGGGTGCTGAGCAGTGAGTTAACCATCATGGAGAGCCAGAAATGCCCAGCCCACTGCGCCCGGAACAACGCCGGTTACCGCTGCACGTCCACATCAGCGTCATGTTCACCTGCCTGCTGCTGCTCACCGGGGTCGTGCTGGGGCTTTTCAATTACCGCCAGACCACGCAGATCATCCTGTCGAGCAGCGAGAAACTGTTCAACCGCATCGAACAGGATGTGCGTCTGGACATGGCCGCCACCTATCAACCGATCCGCCATCTGCTGAGCCTGCTGGCCGGTGATCCGGCCGCGCAGGCCGTCAACCTCGAGCAACGCCTGCCCTTGCTGCGACCGTTCAGCCAGTCGCTGACGGACAACCCAAGCCTGGCCTCGCTGTACCTGGGTTATGCCAACGGCGACTTTTTCATGGTTCGGCCATTGCGCAGCGCCGCCATCAAGACCTTGCTCAAAGCGCCCGAGGCCGCTGCGTTTCAGGTCTGGAGCATCGAGCACGATGCGCAGGGCAACCTGCACTCGCAGTCGCTGTTTTTCGACCCGGCACTTCTGCCGGTCGGCCGTCAGGACAACCTCGCCGACCGCTACGATCCACGCAGTCGCGCCTGGTTCACTCAGGCGCGACTGCGAAACGAGCAGATCACCACCGAACCCTACGTATTTTTCTCCACACACAATGTCGGCACCACCCTGGCCCGACGCAGTGGCGTCAACGTCGTGATCGGCGCCGACCTGACACTGGTCGCCCTGTCGGCAACCTTGAGCAAGCATGTGGTCACGCCGTCCACCGAGATCGCCCTGTTCGATGCAGACGGCAATGCCGTGGCCTACCCCGACAGCCAACGCCTGATCGTGGAGGGCAGCGCGGCCAGCCTGGCAAAGGCCGCCGATCTGAGCCCTGCCCTGCATGCACTACTGACGGGGGACCAGACCAGCAATCGCGTAAGCGCCGAAGGCCGCCAGTGGATCGTCGCCCGCAGCACCGTCGAGGAAGGCGGGCCAAAGGGCTTGCAACTGGCGCTGCTGGTGCCAGAAGACGAATTGCTCGTCGATGCCTACCGCTTGCGCTGGCAAGGCGCGCTGATCACCTTGGCGATCCTGCTGCTGTGCCTGCCGTTGGGCTGGGTGATTTCCCGGATTCTGGTCAAGCCTTTGCACGCGCTGGTCAAGGAGGCCGACGCGATCCGTAGTTTCAATTTCGACTTTCCCTCGGCACGCCGCTCACCGGTGCTCGAAGTCGATCAATTGAGCGTGTCGATGGCGCGGATGAAAGACACCCTGGCGAGTTTTTTCCGCATCACCGACACCCTCGGCGCGGAAACGCGCTTCGCCTCTCTGTTGCAACGGGTGCTGTTCGAAACGGTGCAGATCGCCCAGGCGCAGGCCGGACTGATTTACCTGCGCGAAAGCGACAGCACACGCATGGAGCCCTACGGGCTGGTCATCGATGGCGCGCCCCAGGCACTGGAAACTTTCGAGATACAGGGCCACGACCTGCAGCACAGCAACGGCCCCGAGTGGTTCGAGCAATTGATCAGCGCCAACAATGTCGTGAGCCATCTGGGTTTCGATCAGGCCGGGGATCTGCAAAGAGTCCTGCTGGCGATGCAATCACCGCGCATCCATCTGATCGGCATCCGTCTGCACAACCGCCATGACGAAACCATCGGCCTGCTGATTCTGCTGGTCAATGACAGCGGCACCACGGCCGATCTGGAAAAACTGCGACCGGACCGTATCGCCTTCTTGCAGGCCGTTTCCGGAGCCGCCGCAGTGAGCATCGAGAGCCAGCGCCTGCAAGCGCGGCAGAAACAACTGCTGGATGCGTTCATTCAATTACTGGCAGGCGCCATCGATGCGAAAAGCCCCTACACCGGCGGGCATTGCCAGCGCGTGCCGGAGCTGACACTGATGCTGGCTCAGGCGGCAGCGGCCAGCGATGCGCCGGCCTTTCGTGCCTACCAGCCCAGCGAAGATGAATGGGAAGCCCTGCACATCGCCGCGTGGTTGCACGACTGCGGCAAGGTAACAACGCCGGAATACGTGGTCGACAAGGCCACCAAACTGGAAACCATCAACGACCGCATCCACGAAATCCGCACGCGTTTCGAAGTACTCAAGCGCGATGCCTGGGTCAGCTATTGGCAGGCACTTGCCATGGGCGGCGATGAGTCCGCCCTGGCGGGCCTGCGCGACACGACGCTGGCGGCGCTGGATGACGATTTTGCGTTTGTCGCGCGTTGCAACCTGGGCAGCGAGGCCATGGCTGACGCCGATCTGCAACGCCTGAACACACTGGCGCAGCGCACCTGGATGCGTACGCTGGATGATCGTCTGGGCGTTTCGTGGGAGGAGAACCGGCGGCAGGCACGCACACCCGCGCCAAGCTTACCGGTCCGGGAAAAGCTGTTGGCGGACAAGCCCGAACATCTGCTCGAACGTGACCCCAACGAGTTGATTCCCGAAGACAATCCGTGGGGTTTCAAGCTCGATGTGCCGCGCTACAAATACAATCGCGGCGAACTCTACAACCTGAGCATCAGCCGCGGCACGCTGACCCGCGAGGAGCGCTATGTGATCAACCACCACATGGTGCAGACGATCATGATGCTCAGCCACCTGCCCTTTCCCGGCCACCTCGAGAGCATTGCCGAAATCGCCGGCGGCCATCACGAAAAAATGGACGGTACCGGCTACCCGAAACGTCTCAAGCGCGAAGAAATGAGCCTGCCGGCGCGGATGATGGCGATTGCCGATATCTTCGAAGCACTGACCGCCGCCGATCGCCCCTACAAGAAAGCCAAGACCCTCAGCGAGGCACTGGCGATCATGGCAACCATGTGCCGCGAAGCGCACATCGATGCGCAGCTGTTTGGCCTGTTCATCAGCGAAGGCGTGTACCGGCAGTACGCCGAGCGTTTTCTCGACCCGGCGCAGATCGACAGCGTCGACCCGGCCAGCCTGTTGCTCAAGGCTGGCCTCGATCCGTGATCAGCAATCGGTCAGACGCAGGAAAATCGCCGCCAGTTGCTCGATGCCGGCCTGATCCTGCGCAGCGAAACGCGAAAGTTTCGGGCTGTCGAGATCAAGCACACCGATCAGGCGACCGTCCTTGACCAGCGGCACGACCAGTTCGCTGTTCGACGCGCTGTCACAGGCGATATGACCGGGAAAAGCATGCACGTCCTCGACGCGTTGGGTTTGCCGGGTGGCCGCTGCCGCACCGCACACGCCGCGACCGAACGGAATGCGCACGCAAGCGATCTGGCCCTGAAACGGGCCAAGCACCAGTTCTTCGTTGCGATTGAGGTAAAAACCGGCCCAGTTCAGGTCATCGAGCTGGTTGAACAGAAATGCCGAAAACTGCGCGGCGTTGGCGATAAAATCGCGCTCGTCCGCCAGCAGCGATTCCAGCTGTGCCGCCAACAAGCCATAGCCTTCAAGGCCCTGGCCACTTTGTTGCAAATCGATCATGCCTTGTGCTCCAGCAATTTCAGGCCCACCCAATAGCGGGCAAACTGATACGCGCAACGTCCGTTGCGATTGCCGCGGCCGGTGGCCCAACGCACGGCAAGAATGTCCAGCGCTTCATCACGCTGCCAGCTCAGGCCGGCCTTGGCCGCCAACTGGCCGATCCAGTGTTCGACGACGTTGAGGAAATGTTCCTGGGTAAACGGGTAGAACGACAGCCACAGGCCGAAACGGTCCGACAACGCGATCTTGTCTTCAACGGCTTCGCTGGGATGCAATTCGCCGTCGACGCGTTTCCAGTTTTCGTTGTCGCTTTCCTTTTCCGGCACCAGATGGCGACGGTTCGAGGTGGCGTACAGCAAGACGTTGTCCGGCGCCTGCTCGAGCGAGCCATCGAGCACGCTTTTCAGCACGCGATAATCGCCTTCGCCGGATTCGAACGACAGGTCATCGCAAAACAGCACGAAGCGTTGCGGCAGTTTGGCGATCTGCTCGACCACTCGTGGCAGGTCTGCCAGATGGTCACGCTCGATCTCGATCAGGCGCAGGCCCGCTGCGGCGTGTTCCGCCAGCAGCGCGCGCACCAGCGACGACTTGCCGGTACCGCGCGAGCCCCAGAGCAACGCATGGTTGGCCGGCATGCCATCGAGAAACTGTTGGGTGTTGCGACCCAGTTGTTCCAGTTGCCGGTCGACACCGATCAGGTCCGACAAGCGCATGTCGAGGCTGACTTCCAGCGGCAGCAGATAGCCGCTGCGCCCGTCGCGCTGCCAGCGCGCGGCCAGGCAGGTGCCCCAGTCGATTACCGGCCGTGGCGCCGGCAACAATGGTTCGATGCGCGCCAGAACCGACTCGGCGCGTTCAAGAAAAGCATTCAATCGGGAATCCACGTCTTCTCCTCGGGCACGTTCACAGTGATGATGACGATCCAGCGACGACACACAGACCCGAAATCACCCGAGCAAGCCTTGTTACAAGGCGATTCGGGAACCTCGGTATCCATACATGATCGACTATGCTTGAGCAGCGAAGGGAAACGGAAGTGGTTCAACACCCCATGGATATCAAATTCACCCACCGGCTGTCGTTCAAACAAGCCAGGCTTACCGTGCTGGTCGGGTTCATTCTGGGCACGCTGCTCAGCCTGCTGCAAATCGGCATCGATTATGCCAGCGAAGACGCCTCCATCAACCGTGAAATCCTGTCGCTGCTGGAAATCAGCCACAATCCGGCCTCGCGCATCGCCTATAACATCGATGCCGAACTGGCGCAGGAACTGACCCTGGGCCTATTGCGCTCGCCGGCGATCATCTCGGCGACGCTCACCGACAACAACGGCACGGTACTGGCCAACGTCAAGCGCCCGGAGCTGCAGAGCGGCTATCGGGTGATCAGCGATTTTCTGTTTGGCGCCAAGCGCCAGTTCGAGGATCGCCTGTATCTGGATCATCTGCCCAACGAATCGCTTGGCGTATTGAATCTGGAAGTCGACACCTACGCCTTCGGCAGTCGGTTCCTGCGCCGGGCCGAGATCACCCTGCTCAACGGTTTCGCCCGCAGCCTGCTGCTGACCGGCATTCTGCTTGCGCTGTTCTACGTGATGCTGACCAAGCCGTTGGTGCGGGTCATCCGCGAACTCAGCGGCCGCGACCCGCGCAGCGCCGAGCCGACCACTCTGGAATGCCCCGCTGGCCATGCCAACGATGAAATCGGCGTGCTGGTCAAAGTCGCCAATCAGCAATTCGAGAACATTGCCACCGAGATCCAGCAGCGGCGCAATGCGGAAAACCGTCTGACCGACTATCTCGGTCAACTGGAAAACATCGTCTCGGCGCGCACTGCCGAACTCAAGGCCATCAACGCGCGGCTCAGCCAGTCCAACCAGGAACTGGAGGTCGCGCGCAGCACCGCGCTGGACATGGCCGAAGCGCGCTCGGCGTTTCTCGCCAACATGAGCCACGAAATCCGCACACCGCTCAACGGCCTGCTGGGGATGATCGCGCTGTCGCTCGACGGCCCGCTGAACGCCGAACAGCAGCAACAGCTCTCGATCGCCCATGACTCGGGCAAGGTGCTGGTCGAGCTGCTTAACGACATTCTCGACCTGTCGAAATTCGATGCCGGGCAACTGGAGCTCGAACACATCCCGTTCGACCTCGGCTCGCTGATCGAAGACACCGCCAACCTGCTGTCGCAGAACGCCGCGCCAAGCGTCGAGCTGACCTGCCTGATCGATCCGCACTTTCCGGCGCTGGTGCTTGGCGACCCGACCCGGGTGCGACAGATCGTCAGCAACCTGCTGTCCAACGCGCTGAAATTCACCCGCTTCGGCCGCGTCGACGTGCGTCTGTCGACTTACAGGGAGGGCGTGCGCATCGAAGTCTGCGACACCGGCATCGGCATCGCCCAGGAAGCGCAGTTGAAAATCTTCCAGCCGTTCACCCAGGCGGGCGCCGGTATCACCCGCCAGTACGGCGGCACCGGCCTGGGGCTGGCGCTGACCTACAACCTCTGCGAAGCGATGCAGGGCCGGTTGACGATCAGTTCCGAGATCGGTTTCGGCAGTCAGTTCTGCGCCGAGCTGCCCCTGCCCTGTCACACCCGCGCCCTGGCGCCGGCGCCGCTGCAAGGCAAGATTCTCGCCATTACCGCAGCCAGCAGTGGCCTGGCGGAGCTGCTGCAAAGTCTGCTGCCGGTCTGGGGCCTGGAGTACACGCAGCGCACCATCGATGATTCGCTGCTGGGCCTGAAACCTGACGTGTTGATTACCGATTGCCCGGAGTGCCTGTTCGGGTTGCGACCGACCATCACCGCACCGATTCTGCTGGTGACGGCCTACGGCAGTTTCCTGCCGAGCGAAGAAGCCGCCGCCCTCGCCCCTCTGCAACAACAGGCCCGTCCGCTGGCACGTAACGCGCTATACCAGAACCTGCGGCGCACTTTGCAGCCGGAAGTGATCGCGATCAACGATGCACAGCAAGACGCATCGACCGCAATAACTCGCGGGCGGGTGTTGCTGGTCGAGGACAACCCGGTCAATCAACTGGTGGCCAAGGGCATGCTCGGCAAGCTGGGTTGTGAAGTCGTCGTCGCTGCCCACGGTGCCGAAGCGCTGGATCAGCTTGAATTCAACGATTTCGATCTGGTGCTGATGGATTGCAACATGCCGGTGATGGACGGTTACGAAGCGAGTCGACAGATCCGCCAGAGCGGACGCTGGCCGCAGCTGCCGATTGTCGCCCTGACCGCCAACGCCATGTCCGAGGAACGTGAACGTTGCCGCGCGGCCGGCATGAGCGATTATCTGGCCAAGCCGTTCCGCCGTGAGGAACTGGCAGCCCTGCTCGATCAGTGGGTGCCGACTACGCCAACGCCTTGATCTGCCCCAACAAATGGTCGAGGCCGTCACGCAGTTGATTGAGCCGGTCCAGGTCCACCCCGCTGTCGCATAACAGGCGGGCCTTCAGCGGCCCGACCTGTTCACGCAGCGCCTGTCCCGCAAGCGTCAGGCTCAAGTGAACTTCACGCTCGTCGCGGACCGAACGTTGGCGCTGGACCATTTGCAATTGCTCCAGACGTTTGAGTAGCGGCGTCAATGTGCCCGAATCCAGCGCCAGACGCTCGCCCAAGGCTTTCACGGTCGGTTGCTGCGGTGCGACGTCCTGCCATTCCCACAACACCAGCATCGCCAGGTATTGCGGGTACGTCAGGCCGAGCTGATCGAGCATCGGCTTGTAGGCGCGAGTCACCGCTCGCGACGCAGCGTACAGCTTGAAGCACAACTGGCTGTCGAGCTTCAGCGAATCGAGCGGCAGGCTGTTCATTTGAGCAGGGCTTCGATCTCGCGGCTCAGGTCCTGCGGCTTGGTTGCCGGGGCGAAGCGCTTGACCAACTGGCCGTCCTTGCCGATCAGAAACTTGGTGAAATTCCACTTGATGCCTTGCGAGCCGAGCACACCGGGCGCGCGTTTCTTCAACTGCACAAACAACGGATGAGCGCCGGCGCCATTGACCTCGACCTTTTTGAACAGTGGGAAGCTGACACCAAAATTCAGCTCGCAGAATTCGCTGATCGCGCCTTCGTTGCCGGGCTCCTGCTTGCCGAACTGGTTGCAGGGAAAGCCCAACACTACCAGCCCTTGATCCTTGTAGGTCTGCCACAGCTCTTCAAGGCCTTTGTACTGCGGAGTGAAGCCGCATTTGCTCGCGGTGTTAACCACCAGCACCGCTTTGCCGGCGAAATCGGCCAGGGTCTTTTGCTCACCCTTGATGGTGGTGCACGGAATGTTCAGCAGGTTGTCGCTCATGAGTCGGGCTCCACGAAGGGTCGGCAAAGGCCAAACATAGCGAGCAATTCAATTGTACGCAATCTAATTACTCGATAAAAAGGCGACCCGGCGGTCGCCCTGTTGGTGCCTACTGGCGTGGTTCGAGATTCAGGCACACCGAATTGATGCAGTAGCGCAGGCCGGTCGGTGGCGGGCCGTCCGGGAACACGTGGCCCAGATGCGCATCGCAACGCGCGCACTTCACTTCGGTGCGGATCATGCCGTGGCTGGTGTCACGGATTTCCGTCATCGCGCTTGCGCCGATCGGCTCATAAAAACTTGGCCAGCCGCAGCCGGAGTCGAACTTGGTCGTGGAATCGAACAGTGCCTCATTGCAGCAGACACAGTGATAGACACCATCGGTCTTGGTGTCGTTGTATTTGCCGGAGAACGGGCGCTCGGTGGCACTGAGGCGACACACGTTGTACTGCTCTGGATCGAGCATGGCTTTCCATTCTTCCAGGGTTTTCTGCAACTTTTCCATCATCACACCTCAGCGGCTGAAAAAGCCCGATCTGTACCTTTTCCACGGATCGGGCGGCACGTATGATTGCGCCTCGTCACGCACCAGTCTGGCAGCCAGACCGGGCGCATTCAAACGGATTCTCCGAGCCATGGCTCGAGCGGTCCGCCTGTGTGAGGACGCAGGATTCCCAGTACGGTTGTCCATTCGCCGCCTGGATCGTTCATTTTCAGGATCACATCGCCATGCAGTTCAGCAAATCGAACAAGCTCGCCAACGTCTGCTACGACATTCGCGGCCCGGTGCTCAAGCACGCCAAACGTCTGGAGGAGGAAGGCCAGCGCATCCTCAAGCTGAACATCGGCAACCCGGCACCGTTCGGTTTCGAAGCGCCGGACGAAATTCTTCAGGATGTGATCCGCAACCTGCCGACCGCGCAAGGCTACAGCGACTCCAAAGGCCTGTTCAGTGCGCGCAAGGCCGTGATGCAGTATTACCAGCAGAAGAATGTCGAAGGCGTCGGCATCGAAGACATCTACCTGGGCAACGGCGTGTCCGAGCTGATCGTGATGTCGCTGCAGGCGCTGCTCAACAACGGCGACGAAGTGCTGGTGCCGGCCCCGGACTACCCGCTGTGGACCGCTGCCGTCAGCCTCGCGGGCGGTAACGCCGTGCATTACCTGTGCGACGAGGGCGCCGGCTGGTTCCCTGATCTGGCGGATATCAAGGCCAAGATCACCCCGAACACCAAGGCCATGGTGATCATCAACCCGAACAACCCGACTGGCGCGGTGTATTCGAAGGAAGTGCTGCTGGGCATGCTGGAAATCGCCCGGGCGCATAATCTGGTGGTGTTCTCCGACGAGATCTACGACAAGATCCTCTACGACGATGCCGTGCATGTCTGCACCGCGTCGCTGGCGCCGGACCTGCTGTGCCTGACCTTCAACGGCCTGTCGAAGTCCTACCGCGTCGCCGGTTTCCGCTCGGGCTGGATTGCCATTTCCGGGCCGAAACACAACGCGCAGAGCTACATCGAAGGCATCGACATGCTGGCCAACATGCGCCTGTGCGCCAACGTGCCGAGCCAGCATGCGATTCAGACCGCGCTGGGCGGCTATCAGAGCATCAATGATCTGGTGCTGCCGCAGGGACGCCTGCTGGAACAGCGCAATCGCACCTGGGAACTGCTCAACGACATTCCTGGCGTGAGTTGCGTCAAGCCGATGGGCGCGCTGTATGCGTTCCCGAAAATCGACCCGAAAGTCTGCCCGATCCACAACGACGAGAAATTCGTCCTCGATCTGCTGCTTTCGGAAAAGCTGCTGGTCGTGCAAGGCACGGCGTTCAACTGGCCATGGCCCGACCACTTCCGTGTGGTCACCCTGCCCCGCGTCGACGATCTGGAAATGGCCATCGGCCGCATCGGCAACTTTCTCAAGTCCTACCGCCAGTAACTGGCCAGCAGTGCGCAACGGCCCAATGTTGCGCACTGTCTGATTCAGCAACACTTCTGCGTTCCGCCTGCGCACAGGCCTTCTACACTTGCGTTTCGTGCCCGCTGACAGCGTCCGGGGTAGTGGCGACGGGTCGCGGCTGCCCGTCATCCTTGTCCTGATCTGACGTGGGAAATGTGCCGGGTGCTGAAGAATACGCTGTAGGACACAGTTTGAAATAGTCACTCAGTTGAATCGCCCGGTGCAGCACCTTATATACCCCGCAGTACGCTACATCTTTAGCTTGAGGAGATTTCTACAACCATGATGCGCATCCTGCTGTTTTTGGCCACTAACCTGGCGGTCGTGCTGATAGCCAGCATCACCCTGAGCCTGTTCGGCTTCAACGGGTTCATGGCGGCCAACGGGGTCGACCTCGACCTCAGTCAGCTGCTGGTTTTCTGTGCCGTCTTTGGTTTCGCCGGCTCGCTGTTCTCGCTGTTCATCTCCAAGTGGATGGCGAAGATGAGCACGGGCACCCAGATCATCAGCCAGCCGCGCACCCGGCATGAGCAATGGCTGCTGCAAACCGTCGAGCAACTGTCCCGCGAAGCCGGGATCAAGATGCCCGAAGTGGGTATTTTCCCGGCCTACGAAGCGAACGCCTTCGCCACTGGCTGGAACAAGAACGACGCGCTGGTCGCGGTCAGCCAGGGCCTGCTCGAGCGGTTTTCGCCCGATGAAGTAAAAGCCGTGCTGGCCCACGAAATCGGCCACGTCGCCAACGGCGACATGGTCACGCTGGCGTTGATCCAGGGCGTGGTGAACACCTTCGTGATGTTCTTCGCACGGATCATCGGCAACTTCGTCGACAAGGTGATCTTCAAGAACGAAGAAGGCCAGGGCATCGCCTACTACGTAGCGACCATCGTCGCCGAACTGGTACTGGGCATTCTCGCCAGCGCGATTGTCATGTGGTTCTCGCGCAAGCGCGAATTCCGTGCCGATGAAGCCGGCGCCCGTCTGGCTGGCACCAACGCGATGATCGGCGCTTTGCAACGCCTGCGCGCCGAACAGGGCCTGCCGGTGCACATGCCGGACACCCTGAACGCGTTCGGCATCAACGGTGGCATCAAACAGGGCTTCGCCCGCATGTTCATGAGCCACCCGCCGCTGGAAGAGCGAATCGACGCCCTGCGTCGTCGCGGTTGATTCCAAGGCTGTAAAAACAAGGCCCGCAGTGATGCGGGCCTTTTTTATATCTCGGGGTTATGCGTCGCGAGTGCCGGCCTCATCGCGAGCAAGCTCGCTCCCACAGGTATTGATGGTGTACACAAAATCTGTGTTCCACAACCAGCCCTGTGGGAGCGAGCCTGCTCGCGATGAGGCCGGAACTGCATGCATATAACTAACGGCTGTAAACCCGATAAACCCGCTCCACCAACGACTTCACCCCCGCATCGGAAAACCTCGGGCTCTCGGCCAACACATCCTGCTCTTCAAGCCTCTGCACCTGCCAGCCTTGACTGAACAACCGATGCACCTCTTGATTATCCACCGCAAACGGTGGCCCGGGCATTTGCGCCTGAGGGTAATCGAGGGTGATCAACAACCCCTGCACACCGGGCGCAAGGATTTGCTGGAGATGCGCCGCATAACGTTCACGCATCGGCGCCGGCAAGGCGATCAGCGCGGCGCGGTCGTACAACGCAGTGCAACCGGCAACGTCCTGCGCCGTCAGCGCAAAGAAGTCCCCGCACCACAACTCGATGGCATCACTGCGATAAACCCTGAAAGCGCCCTCCTGGCTGATCTGCGGTTCAACCTGATGCTCGCTGAAAAAATCCTCGATCGCTTTTTCCGACAATTCAACTCCGAGCACTTGATGACCGCGCTCGGCAAGCCATAGCAAATCCAGGCTTTTTCCGCACAGCGGCACCAGCACGCGCGCCGAGGGCTCAATCGACAGGTCGGGCCAATAGCGTCGCAAATACGGATTGGCCTCGGGCTGATGAAAGCCGATCTGGTTCGAATCCCATTTCTTGTACCAAAACTCAGGCTGCATGCATCACTCCCGAAAAATCGATGAAAAACCGCGAAAACTTATATTAGATTCAAATCGGTCAACTGACCGAAGATGAGCCATCTTAACCCTCAGGAATCAACCATGTTGCCCAGCCTGTTCATTTCCCATGGCTCACCGATGCTGGCCCTGGAACCCGGCGCCAGCGGCCCTGCATTGGCGCGGCTGGCGGCCGAACTGCCTAAGCCCAAAGCCATCGTCATGGTTTCCGCGCACTGGGAAAGCCAGGAGTTGTTGATCAGCAGTCATCCGCAACCGGAAACCTGGCACGACTTCGGCGGTTTTCCCCGCGCATTGTTCGAGGTGCAATACCCGGCACCAGGCAATCCGCAACTGGCCGCTGAGGTCGCCGCCCTGTTGACTGCCAACCACCTGCCGGCGCGCCTCGACTCGCAACGCCCGTTCGATCATGGCGTCTGGGTGCCGCTGTCGCTGATGTATCCGCAAGCGGACATTCCGGTGTTACAGGTGTCTTTGCCGAGTCACGCGGGACCGGCGCTGCAAACGCGGGTTGGCCGAGCCCTGGCGAGCCTGCGCGATCAGGGCATTCTGTTGATCGGCTCCGGCAGCATCACCCACAACCTGCGCGAACTCGACTGGCATGCCGGCCCGGAAAGCGTCGAGCCGTGGGCACGGGAGTTCCGTGATTGGATAATCGACAGGCTGACAGCCGATGACGAGGCGGCGCTGCATGATTACCGCCAGCAGGCGCCGCATGCGGTGCGCAGTCATCCGAGTGATGAGCATTTGCTGCCGTTGTATTTCGCGCGGGGCGCCGGCGGTGAGTTCAGCGTGGCGCACAAGGGGTTCACGATGGGGGCGTTGGGAATGGATATCTATCGTTTTGGCTGACGCCATCGCCAGCAGGCTGGCTCCACAGGGTTTTGTGTGAACCGGAAAGACAGGCAAAAAAAATCCCCGAACCAGTCGGGGATTTTTTATGTGCGATCAATCAGCCCGAGGGCGGATCAATCTTCGCGGTAGCGACGCAGTTTCAGCTGCTTGCCGGCAACGCGAGTGTCCTTCAGTTTGGTCAGGAGTTTGTCCAGACCATCTTCCGGCAGCTCGACGAGGCTGAAGCTGTCACGCACCTGGATGCGACCGATCGCTTCGCGGGCCAGGCCACCTTCGTTGAGGATCGCGCCAAGCAGGTTTTTCGCTGCGATACCGTCACGCGCGCCCAGCGCGGTACGGCAACGAGCACGGCCTTCACCCAGAGGCATTGGCGCGCGACGCTCGCGGTCACCACGATCAGGACGCTCACCGGAACGCTCAGGACGGTCGCCACGCGGTGCGTTGTTCGGCACCAGTGGACGTTCCTTCTCGATCGCCGCCAGGTTCAGCGCTTGACCGTTGGTGGCTTTGCGCAGCAGCGCTGCTGCCAGTGCACGTGGAGTGCAACCGATGTCAGCGGTCAGGCGATCGAGCAGATCACCGTGAGTCGACTCGGCATCGCCAACCAGCGGCGACAGGCTGTTGGTCAGTTTCTTGATGCGTGCATCGAGAACGGCCTGAGCGTCCGGCAGGCGGACTTCAGCAACCTTCTGGCCGGTGACGCGCTCGATCACTTGCAGCATGCGGCGCTCACGCGGAGTCACCAGCAGCAGCGCACGACCTTCGCGACCGGCACGGCCGGTACGGCCGATACGGTGCACGTAGGATTCCGGATCGTACGGCATGTCAACGTTGAACACGTGAGTGATGCGCGGAACGTCCAGACCACGGGCGGCAACGTCGGTGGCGACAACGATGTCCAGACGGCCATCCTTGAGCGAGTCGATGACGCGTTCACGCTGGTTCTGGGCGATGTCACCGTTCAGCGCCGCGGCTTTGTAGCCTTTGGCGTCGAGGGCGCTGGCCAGATCCAGAGTCGCTTGCTTGGTGCGCACGAACATGATCAGCGCGTCGAAGTCTTCGACTTCCAGCAGGCTGAGCACGGCCGAGGTCTTCTGGTCAGCGTGAACCAACAGGTGAGCCTGTTCGATCGCGGTAACGGTCTGGGTCTTGGTCTGGATCTTGACGTGTTGCGGATCGCGCAGGTGGCGTTCGGCAATGGCGCGGATCGACTGCGGCAGGGTCGCCGAGAACAGAACGGTCTGACGGGTCGCTGGCAGAGCCTTGAAGATGACTTCCAGGTCATCCATGAAGCCCAGCTTCAGCATTTCGTCAGCTTCGTCGAGAACCAGATGGTTCACGGTCGACAGGACTTTCTCGTCGCGACGCAGGTGGTCACACAGACGACCCGGGGTAGCGACAACGATCTGTGCGCCATTACGGATAGCCTTGAGTTGCGGGCCCATCGGCGCGCCGCCGTAAACGGCCACGACAGTGACGCCTGGCATTTGCTTGGCGTAGGTTTCAAAAGCGGTTGCTACTTGCAGCGCCAACTCTCGGGTCGGCGCCAGGATCAGGGCTTGCGGTTCGCGCTTGGCAGGATCGATGCGGTGCAGAATAGGCAGTGCGAACGCGGCGGTTTTACCGGTACCGGTTTGCGCCTGGCCAATCATGTCCTGGCCGGCCATGATGATCGGGATCGATTGCTGCTGAATCGCCGAAGGCTCTTCGTAGCCAGTCGCTGCGACGGCTGCAAGAATATTCGGGTTGAGATTAAAAGCGGCGAATCCGCCGGTTTCCTGGGTCATGGGTCTGCCTCTAAGTGCATCCGCAAAGACCCATGCTCCAAAGCTGCGCATGCCGTGTTGAGACTCAAGAGTCGCCCTGGCAGCTTTGTCGGCGGGGATTTGCGAAAACGAATGAATGAAGATGAGTCGTCAAGGAAGAGCCCGCAGTGCGGACGTGCAGCCGAAGCTGACTTCGGGGAATTGCGCTACCTAAACGCGGCCCGGTTAAAGGCCGGCGCGCACTATACCGGATTTTGCCCGAAAAGGGAGCTTTTTTTATCGACCGGATCGCTGTGTCAGCGCTGTGTAATAGGGTTTTGCAGATAATCGCGCCAGGGTCTATTTTGCAAAGGCCCGCCCTGGCGTGCGATGGCGCTTAAACGATTCACCGAGCTGCGACATACCGTCGCGGCGCTGCTCTTGCCGCCCGAGGATTCAGCCATGAACCAACCCTGCCCCGGCCGCGTCAGCCGCGAACGTCGCGGTCATGTCCACTTGATCGGACTTGACCGGGCCGCCAAGCGCAACGCCTTCGACATCGACCTGCTCAACGATCTAAGCCTGGCCTACGGCGAGTTCGAAGCCGACCGCGACGCGCGGGTGGCGGTGGTGTTCGGCCATGGCGAGCATTTTACCGCCGGTCTGGATCTGCTCAATGCCAGCGCAGCCCTTGCCGAGGGCTGGCAGGTTCCAGCCGGTGGTTGCGATCCGTGGGGCGTGTTCGTCGGGCCGCGGGTGAGCAAACCGGTGATCGTCGCGGCGCAGGGTTACTGCCTGACCATCGGTATCGAGCTGATGCTGGCCGCCGACATCAACCTTTGCGCGAGCAATACCCGCTTCGCGCAAATGGAGGTTCAGCGTGGGATCTTTCCTTTTGGTGGCGCGACTTTACGCTTTCAGCAGATCGCCGGTTGGGGCAACGCGATGCGCTGGCTGCTGACCGGGGATGAATTCGATGCGCATGACGCGTTGCATCTGGGCCTGGTGCAGGAAGTGATGGCCAGCGAAGACCTGATGCCGCGTGCCATCGAGCTGGCAGAACGGATTGCCCGGCAGGCGCCGCTGGGGGTGCAGGCGACGTTGCTGTCGGCACGGCAGGCGCGCTATGAGGGCGAGACGGCGGCGGCGCAGGGATTGCCTGCACTGGTGAAGAAATTGCTGGCCACTGAAGATGCCAGGGAAGGCGTGCGGTCATTGGTGGAGCGGCGGCCCGGGGTTTTCAAAGGGTTTTGAGAAGTCTGTCGCCTATCGAGGCGCCATCGCGAGCAAGCTCACTCCTACATTTGAAATGCAATCCCCTGTAGGAGTGAGCCTGCTCGCGATAGGGCCGGCACGGCCCTCGTTTCAGGTGGCCGGGCGAATCGCGTTGATCAACGATTGCAACGAATACCCCAACCGCGGCGCCAGCGCTTCAGCCCTTGCCGTCAGCGCCTGCACGTCGAGCACCTGATCAAGGTCCGCCGGGACAATCAGTATCACATTGCCCTCCTTCACCGGCAGCTCCCAGTAATGCCGATGATAGAGTCCGCGCAGCAACGCCGCGCCCAGCGGTTTGCCGTCATCCGTCGCCCATTGATTGATCACCAGCCAGCCGCCGGGGTTCAGGCGTTTCTGGCAGTCGCCGAGAAAGCTCCAGGCCAGATGCCCGACGCCCGGCCCGACATCGGTGTACAGGTCGACGAAAATCAGATCAGCCGGTTCGGCGCTCGGCAGCAATTCGAGGGCATCGCCGACCCGAATGTACAAACGCGGATCGTCATCCAGCCCCAGGTATTCAATCGCCAGGCGCGGCACGTCCGGGCGCAATTCGATGGCTTCGACGTCTTCCAGCGGCAGGAATTTCAGGCAGGCCTGGGTCAGCGTGCCGGCGCCGAGGCCGAGAAACAGCGCGCTTTCCGGGTGTTCATGACATAGCGCGCCAATCAGCATGGCGCGGGTGTAGTCATATTCGAGCCAGCTTGGATCGGCGGTGAAGACGCAGCTCTGCTCGATGGCATCGCCGAATTCGAGAAAGCGGTAATCGGCCACTTCCAGCACGCGAATCACGCCGAACTCATCCTGTACTTCGGCGAGCAGATGCTCGACGCGCTCCTCAGTCATTTCGTCTCCTGATGGTCACCGGGCGCGGTGACGCGATGGCACCGCTGTGGTGCCGTGGCAAAGCGGCAATTGTCGGTGATGGGGCGGGAACAGGTCACGCACTAATTGCTGCTACCATGGCGTTTCCCTGCGTATGAAATTTCGAGACCGTGATGAGCCAACCGTGGAGCCCTGACAGCTGGCGCGCCCTGCCGATCCAGCAACAACCGCAATACCCCGACGCCGCGCACCTGCGCCAGGTCGAGCAAACCCTGGCCAGTTATCCGCCATTGGTGTTTGCCGGCGAAGCACGCGAGCTGCGCCGTCAGTTTGCCGAAGTCACCCAAGGTCGGGCCTTCCTGTTGCAGGGCGGCGATTGCGCAGAAAGCTTTGCCGAATTCTCCGCTGCCAAGATTCGCGACACCTTTAAAGTGTTGCTGCAAATGGCGATCGTCATGACCTTCGCCGCCGGTTGCCCGGTGGTCAAAGTCGGGCGCATGGCCGGTCAGTTCGCCAAACCGCGTTCGGCCAACGATGAAACCATCGAAGGCGTGACGCTGCCGGCCTATCGTGGCGATATCGTCAACGGCATCGGTTTCGACGAAAAGAGTCGCGTGCCCGATCCGGAGCGCCTGCTGCAGTCCTATCACCAGTCCACCGCGACGTTGAATCTGCTGCGTGCCTTTGCTCAGGGCGGTTTTGCCGACCTGCATCAAGTGCACAAGTGGAACCTGGACTTCATCGCCAACTCGGCGCTGGCCGAGAAGTACAGCCACCTCGCTGACCGTATCGATGAAACCCTGGCGTTCATGCGCGCCTGCGGCATGGACAGCTCGCCGCAACTGCGCGAAACCAGTTTCTTCACCGCCCACGAGGCACTGCTGCTTAACTACGAAGAAGCTTTCGTGCGCCGCGACAGCCTGACCAACGATTACTACGACTGTTCGGCGCACATGCTGTGGATCGGCGACCGCACCCGCCAGCTCGACGGCGCACATGTGGAATTTCTGCGCGGGGTGAACAACCCGATTGGCGTGAAAGTCGGCCCGAGCATGAACCCCGACGACCTGATCCGCTTGATCGATGTGCTCAACCCGGACAACGATCCCGGCCGTCTAAACCTGATCGCGCGGATGGGCGCGAACAAGGTCGGCGATCATTTGCCGGCACTGATTCGCGCGGTGCAGCGTGAAGGCAAGCAAGTGCTGTGGAGCTCCGACCCGATGCACGGCAACACCATCAAGGCCAGCAGCGGCTACAAGACCCGCGACTTTGCGCAGATCCTTGGTGAAGTGAAGCAGTTCTTCCAGGTGCACGAAGCAGAGGGCAGCTACGCCGGCGGCATTCATATCGAGATGACCGGGCAGAACGTTACCGAATGCATCGGTGGTGCACGGCCGATTACTGAAGATGGCTTGTCGGACCGTTATCACACCCATTGTGATCCGCGGATGAATGCCGATCAGTCGCTGGAGCTGGCGTTTTTGATTGCCGAGACTCTGAAGCAGGTTCGACGCTAGACCGCGTCGCTCATATCGCGAGCAGGCTCACTCCTACAGGGGAACGCATTCCAAATGTAGGAGTGAGCCTGCTCGCGATGGCGTCAGTTCAGTCACAACCAATCTGTGCCAACGCAAGCCCGAGCCGCGCCGCACTCTCCCGCTGACAATTGAGCTGCACCCGCGCCAGTCCCAGCCAACTTGCCATCCTGCGCAAATTCGCCGCCAGCGCCAGCATCCCCTCCTCGTCCAGCCCGGCTTCTTCCTCGTGCACCGCATGCACCGCCAACTGCCCCGCTGCTCGCTCGGCGCGCAAATCGACCCGTGCAGCGATCCGCTCATTGTGCAAAAACGGCAACACGTAATAGCCGTAGACGCGCTTGGGTTGCGGCGTGTAAATCTCCAGTCGATAGCGGAAATCGAACAAGCGCTCGGTGCGGCTGCGTTCCCAGATCAGCGAATCGAACGGCGACAACAGCGCACTGGCGATAACCTTGCGCGGCACTGTGGGCTCCGGCAGGCAATAGGCAATCTGTCGCCAGTCGGCCACCTCGCACATCTGCAATTGCCCCGCCTCGACCAGCTCGGCCAGACGCGGCCGCGCATCCGTCGGGCTCAAGCGGAAATAATCACGCAAGTCTTTCTCCGTGCCGACGCCCAACGCCCCCGCCGCATGCAGCAACAGACCGCGTTGCGCTTCGGCCTCATCAGGCATCGGCTGCTGCAGGATCGCCGCAGGGATCACTCGCTCGGGCAAATCGTATAAACGCTCGAAACCGCGTCGGCCAGCCACTGTCACCTCACCGGCGGCGAACAACCATTCCAGCGCAAGTTTTTCAGCGCTCCAGTCCCACCACGGGCCGGCCTTGTCTTCGCGAGTTGACAAACTGCCAGCGCCCAAGGCGCCCTGCTCTTCTACCGATGCCAGCACGCGGCGAATCGTCTCTTGCTGCTCGCGGCCGAATGTCGCCAGTTGCTGATAAATGTCCTCGCCGCGCCGGGCCCGCTGCATGCGCCAGCCCAGCAACGGGTACATCGACAGCGGCAGCAGCGACGCTTCATGCCCCCAGTATTCAAACAACGTGCGCCGACGCCCCGAACTCCAGGCAGCCTGGTCGAGCAAGTCAAAGGAATAGGAACCGAGACGGGAAAACAACGGCAGGTAGTGCGAGCGCACCACGGCGTTGACGGAGTCGATTTGCAGCAGGCCCAGCCGTTCGATCAGCCGGTTGAGATGGTTCGCGTTGACGTTCGGCGGCTGGCGCCCGTTGAACCCTTGGGCAGCCAGCGCCAGACGTCGCGCCTGTTTGAGGGAAAAGGCCAGAGTCGCGGGCATGAAGATCTCCTTGTCTGCTCGCAACCTACCTCACCGAAAGTGGGTTTGTGTAGCACCGGGTTGATCATTTATGCATCGGATCATCCCAGAACGGCCGCACGGTTTCGTGCTCAACGTCGGCGCGGCTGACACCGATGTCCTTCAACGCTTCGTCACTCAGACTGGCGAGCAACTCGCGTTCACGGTGCAGTTCGTACCAGCGGCTAAACTTGTGCAGCAGATCGGAAACGATATGGCCGTGGCCGGACAGCTGCTCTTGGTTCACATACTCTCTTTGACCTTTCATCGTCTTGCCTCCCTTTGTGGATGACTCAAGTCTCGTCCCGACGCTAAGATCAATCCAACGAATGTTTCTGATGGCATGCATCACGGAGATTCATCAATTGTCCGCCTACCCCAGTATCGATACCGATGTCTTGCGCACCTTTGTGGCGATTGCCGATCAGGGCGGTTTCACCCGCGCCGGCGAGATGGTCAACCGCACGCAATCGGCCGTGAGCATGCAGATGAAGCGTCTGGAAGAAGACGTGCTGCAGCGCCAGTTGTTCGAGCGCGATGGCCGTCAGGTGCGCCTCACCGCCGAAGGCCAGGTATTGCTCGGCTATGCGCGGCGCATCCTCAAGTTGCACAGCGAAGTGTTCAACACTTTGCGCGAGCCGCACATGGTCGGCACCGTGCGCATCGGCACGCCGGATGATTACGTGATGCGTTTTCTGCCGGGGATTCTCTCGCGGTTTGCGCAGTTCTATCCGCTGATCCAGATCGAGGTGCATTGCGAGTCGACCAAACAGTTGCTGCAGCGCACCGATCTGGACTTGTCGATCGTCACCCGCGAGCCGGGTAACGAGATCGGCCAATTGTTGCGCAAGGAGCGTTTTGTCTGGGCCGAGGCGCAGAATTTCAGCGCCCACGAACAGACGCCGCTGCCGCTGGCGATGTTCAACAGTGATTGTTTCTGCCGTTTATGGGCGTGCAATGCGCTGGACGCCATGGGCCGCGAATACCGCATCGCCTATAACAGCACCAGCCTGTCGGCGTTGATGGCCGTTGTCAGCGCGGGCCTGGCGATCACCGCGCAACTGGAGAGTCTGATCACCCCGGACATGCGCATTCTCGGCGCCGCCGAAGACCTGCCACTACTGCCCGAGGCCAGCATCATGCTGATCCGCAATCTGAACAACCCATCGCCGATCACTGAATGTCTGGCCGAGCACATCGTCGAAGGCTTTAAACTTTAAACGCGAGCATCACCGCACACAGCACCAGGAAACCGCAGAACAGCCCGCGCAGAAGTTTTTCCGGCATCGCGTGGGCGACTTTCACGCCCCAACTGATGCTGGCCAGACCGCCAAGCGCCAGTGGCAAGCCGATCATCCAGTCGACTTCGTGGTGTACTGCGTAGGTCACCAGGGTTACGCCGGTGCTGGGCAGGGCCAGTGCCAGGGACAAACCCTGAGCGACCACTTGCGAGGTGCCGAACAGACTGGTCAGCACCGGCGTTGCCACCACCGCCCCGCCGACACCGAACAAACCGCCCATGGTCCCCGACGCGGCGCCGAGCACACCGAGCCACGGCCACGAGTAGCGCATTTCTGCGCTCACCGCGGGTTTCGGACCGAACATTTTCAACAGGTTGTACGCCGAAAGCGCCACCAGAAAAGCCACGAAACCGATGCGCATGGTTTGCGCGTCAATGCCTACCGCCCAGATCGAACCGAGCCAGGCAAAGCAGAAACCCATCAGCGCCAACGGCAGCGCATGGCGTAGCTCGATGCGATTGCGCTGGTGATAACGCCACAGCGCCAGCATTACGTTAGGCACCACCATTACCAGTGCCGTGCCTTGGGCGATCTGCTGATCGAGCCCGAACCACACACCGAGCAACGGAATGGCGATCAAGCCGCCGCCGATACCGAAAATGCCGCCGAGCGTGCCAAGCGCAGCGCCGAACAGCAGGTAAATCAGAAAATCCATCACAGCGCATTCCTCTTCGTCAGGCTTGCCATGCTACGCAGTCGCGGCTGGCGGGGAAACGCACAGCAGCGCACAATGGCTGTGCCGATTTCGCATAAGCGCCCGATCCATGAATCCCAATCAATTAACCGATCAGCTCGGACTGTTCCTCGACGTGCTGGAAAGCGGCAGTTTTTCCGCCGCCGCACGCCGCCATCCGCTAACACCCTCGGCGGTCGCACGGCGTATCGACAATCTCGAAAGCGCGGTGGGCAGTCAGCTGTTTGTGCGCAGCACCCACGCCGTGCGCGCGACGCCAGCCGGGCTGGCCTTTGCCGAGCGTGCACGGCGAATTGTCGCCGAGCTACAACTGGCCCGCGCCGAAGCGGTGTCTCTGAGCAGTGCGCCGGAAGGCTTGATCCGCATCGACGCGCCCGCCGCGTTCGGACGCCGACATCTGGCGCCGGTGCTCGCTGACTTTTTGTTGCTATACCCGGGCCTGGATGTGCAGTTGCATTTGATCGACAGCTTCATCGACATGGACGGCTCGAACCTGGGCAAAGTCGATCTCGTCCTGCGCGCCGGGCAACTGGCTGACACGCGTCTGGTCGCCACGCCACTGGCGAGCATCGTGCGCATCGCCTGCGCCAGCCCCGATTACCTGAAACGCCGTGGCGTGCCGAGCCATCCCGCGCAATTGAATGAACACGACGGGCTCGATTGGGACGGCCTCGCCCCGCCCTTCGCCTGGCGCTTTCAACTCGACGGGCAATTGCAGTTGCACCGTCCGGCGCGCATCCGTCTGAGCGCCAACAACGCCGAGGCCTTGGTCTGCGGCGCTTTGGCCGGACTGGGAATCGCCCATTTGCCGACCTGGCTGGCCAGCGAATACCTGCTGCGCGGCGAACTGCTGCCGCTGTTCTGCGACAACGGCTTGCCCGAGGCGGAATCCGCCGGCATCTACGCCTTGCGCATGGGCCAACAGACCCATTCGCGCAGCCGCTTGCTACTGGAATATCTGAAAAGCCGCTTCAGCCCTGTTCCTCCGTGGGATCTGGCGTTGCAACGGGATCTGGGCCGGCACTAGGCTCAAGCTACAGGGAAAATTATCTGGCGCATGAAAGATTCGAGCGCTAGATTCATTGCATCACTGAACAAGGCTTGCACCATGACTTCCGAACGCGACACCTGCGACGACCTGCTGCTGGCTAACCAGGCCTGCTTCGCCCTGCACTCCACTTCGCTGATGATGACCAAGGTCTACAAGCCGCTGCTGCAAGCGCTGAACCTGACCTACCCGCAGTACCTGGCGATGATGGTGTTGTGGGAACAGGATGGTTTGACGGTCGGAGAAATCAGCACGCGCCTGCTCACCGATCCGGGCTCGCTGACGCCACTGCTCAAGCGTCTGGAAGCGGAAGGCTTGCTTAGCCGCACACGCAGTCGCGAGGATGAGCGGGTGGTCATCGTCGAATTGACCGAACAAGGTCGCGCCCTGCGCGATAAGGCGCAAAGCATTCCCCAGTGCATTCTTGGCGCCAGCGGCTTTACCCTTGAGCGCCTGCAGAAACTGCAAGCGGAATTGCAAGCGCTGCGCGGGCATTTGCAAGACAGCCTGATTTAAGCCCCCCGTCCCCCTGTAGGAGTGAGCCTGCTCGCGATAGCGGTGAGTCAGAAACACATGTGCTGACTGACCCAGCGCTATCGCGAGCAGGCTCACTCCTACATTTGATCTCCTTCGCCTGAAAAATATTCTCAGCTTTCAAGATCCCCGCTGTCCCTTCTATTTCAATGCTCTCCAGCTGATTGATCATTCGAAAAGCACGCTCGGCAAAACTTTTTTGAAAATTTATCTTGCGCGCTAAACATTAGCACTATACATTCGCCTCACACCTACTTAGCGCGCAAACAATTAGCGCACAAAACCACAACCCAACGAGGCTCACACCATGCAAACTCTCTACACCGCAATCGCAACCTCCACTGGCGGCCGTGACGGTCGTGCGATCTCCAGCGACAACATCCTCGACGTCAAACTCGCCACGCCAAAAGAACTCGGCGGTGCTGGCGGTGCGGCGACCAACCCTGAGCAACTGTTCGCTGCCGGCTACTCGGCCTGCTTCATCGGCGCGCTGAAATTCGTTGCCAGCCAGACCAAACGCAAGATCCCCGATGACGCCTCGATCACCGCCCACGTCGGTATCGGTCAGATCCCCGGTGGCTTCGGTCTGGACATTGACCTGCACATCAGCCTGCCAGGTCTGGAACAAGCCGATGCGCAAAGCCTGGTCGACGCCGCTCACCAGGTCTGCCCGTACTCCAACGCCACCCGCGGCAACGTCGACGTCCGTCTGCACGTGACCGTGTAATCACTGAGCCCCGGCCCGAACAAGGAAATTGAATATGAACACTTTCAGCAAAGTCTTGACCGGTACCCTTCTCGCCCTGTCCGTGCACAGCGCCTTCGCCGGTGATGTCGAGCACAACACCCAGGCGTTTCTCGATGTGCTGAATGCCGGCAGCGGCAAGCCGATCGAGCAGCTGTCGCCCAAGGACGCTCGCGCCGTGCTGGTCGGCGCGCAGTCCGGGGTCAAACTGACATTGCCAAAAGCCGATGTCAGCGAGAAGACCATCCAGGTCGATGGCCAACCGTTGAGCCTGACCATCGTCCGGCCGGCCGGGGTCAAGGGCGAGCTGCCAGTGTTCATGTTCTTCCACGGTGGCGGCTGGGTGCTCGGGGATTTCCCGACCCACGAACGGCTGGTCCGCGATCTGGTGGCCGGTTCGGGTGCGGCGGCGGTATTCGTCAACTACACCCCTTCGCCGGAAGCGCATTATCCGGTGGCGATCAACCAGGCCTACGCCGCGACCAAATGGGTGGCGGAACACGGCAAGGAGATCAACGTCGATGGCAAACGTCTGGCCGTGGCCGGCAACAGCGTCGGCGGCAACATGGCCGCAGTGGTTGCGCTGATGGCCAAAGACAAGGGCACCCCGGCGATCAGATTCCAGGCGCTGCTGTGGCCGGTGACTGATGCCAACTTCGATACCGGGTCCTACAACCAGTATGCCGAGGGGCATTTCCTCACCCGCAACATGATGAAGTGGTTCTGGGACAACTACACCACTGACGCCAGGCAGCGTAACGAGATCTACGCTTCACCGCTGCGCGCTACCACTGCGCAACTGAAAGGTCTGCCGCCAGCACTGGTGCAAACCGCCAGCGCCGATGTACTGCGCGATGAAGGCGAAGCGTATGCGCGCAAACTCGACGAAGCCGGTGTGCCGGTGACGTCGGTGCGTTACAACGGCATGATTCACGATTACGGTTTGCTCAACGTGGTCAGCCAGGTGCCGGCGGTGCGTTCGGCGATGTTGCAGGCTTCGCAAGAGCTGAAGGAACATCTGAAATAAACCCATCCCACCTGTAGGAGTGAGCCTGCTCGCGATAGCGGTGTATCAGTCGATGAACATGTCGACTGGTCTGACGCCATCGCGAGCAGGCTCACTCCTACAAGGACTGGTGGTGATGGCTGAATTGCAGGCACAAAAAAACCCGACTCAATGGTCGGGTTTTTTCTTTCCGTAAAAAGCAGTGCTTATTTCGCACGGCCTTTGTAGGAACCGCCTTCGCGGGTGTCGATTTCGATCATGTCGCCGATTTCGATGAAGTCAGCAACCGACAGCTCGGTACCGTTCTTCAGTTTGGCAGGCTTCATCACCTTGCCGGAAGTATCACCGCGAGCGGAGCCTTCGGTGTAGTCAACCTGACGCACGATGGTGGTCGGCAGTTCTACGGAAACCAGACGCTCTTCGAAGAACACGGCTTCGCAAACGTCGGTCATGCCTTCTTCAACGAAAGGCAGAACGCTTTCGATGTCTTCGGCGTTCAGCTCGTACATGGTGTAGTCAGTGGTGTCCATGAACGTGTAAGTGTCACCGCTGATGAACGACAGGGTGGCTTCTTTACGATCCAGGATCACGTCGTCCAGCTTGTCGTCCGCACCGTAAACGGTTTCGGTCTTGTAACCGGTCAGCAGGTTCTTCAGCTTGGTCTTCATGATCGCGCTGTTACGGCCCGACTTGGTGAATTCAGCTTTCTGAACCAGCCAAGGATCGTTGTCGATACGGATCACGGTACCGGGTTTGAGTTCTTTACCAGTTTTCATTGCGAATATCCGAATTTGGATGGGATTTACAAAAATCTAGGCCGCGTATCATATCCAATTTAGGTAAAACTGTACCAGCGCCGTGGCGAGATCCGCCTGCAAGCCCTGTTCCAGACACCACGCTTCGGCATTATCCTGCAGTTCTGGCCAGTGTTTGCAGGCCGCGAGCCAGTGCTCGCCGATCGGCTGGCCGGCACTCCAGGCGCGCCACAGACCGTTCATCGCCTCGGCAGCCGCTGGCGAAAGGCGTTTGGTGTAAAGCGCGAGAAAGGCGTCGAGCTTGTCCAGATGGATGTCTTCGTCCTGCTGATAGATGTGCCAGAGCATCGGTCGCCCCGCCCATTGCGCACGCACGAACGAGTCCTCACCGCGCACTGCGTTGAAATCGCAGCACCAGAGCAAATGGTCGTATTGATCCTGACGGACGAACGGCAGCACCTGCACGGTAAGCGACTGACGTTGATGAATGGCGCCGACCGTCAGCGTCTCCACCTCCAGCCAACGCGCAACATCGCCGAGAATCCGCCCTTCCGGCACCAGCAGATGGGTCGGCGTATCCGCCGCAGCCAGTACGTCGAGCCAACTGGCCAGCCCGGCGTTCTCGTAGGCAAACAGCGAAATCAGTTGTGCATCAGGTGCGCGCTCGATGCCCAACCCTTGCAGAAATTGTCGCTGCGCCGCGGCATCCTGTTGAAACTGCCGACGCTGCTCAAGCAAGCCGCGCTCGCGCAACAGTCCGCCGGTGCCTGGCTGAAAACCGGGAAAGAAGAAAATCTTCTGCACCGATTTGTATTTGACCGAGGGCAATCCATGACAGCCGACGACCCAGTCTTCGGCGCTGAGATAATCGAGGTTCATCCACAGCGGCGGGCGTTCACGCGCGGACATGGCGTCCATGTAATCGTTGGGCAAATTGCAGGCGAACGCGGCGATCACGACGTCAGCGGCGTCCGTGTGAACCCACTCGACGGGCCAGTGCCGCACCTCGACGCCCTGCTGATATTGCTGCGCAGCGTCGATATCGATCGCTGGGCAGATACGTTCGAACGCGCGCAGATCGTCCACCCAAAGGCGCACTGTCAGTGAATGCTCGGCAACCAGTTGCCGGGCCAGGCGCCAGGTCACGCCAATATCGCCGAAGTTGTCGACGACGGTGCAGAAAATATCCCAGCGGGTGTTCGTTTCAGTCATTCAAGGCTCCCGTTGGCAAAAGCGCCGATTGTCCGCATAAATACCCTCGCGCAGAAGAGCCGACGCCGATTAATCTTCGTGCGACAATCGCCACTTGCCCGCATTCATCCGCCAGGAGGCAGCCATGCCCTACCGTCCCCGTTCGCGTCGCCCCTTGCCTGTTCAGCTTAGCGCCCTGCATCTGATCGGCAGCATCGCCCTGGGCATGTGGCTGGGCTTTCTCGCCATCGCTCTGACCTGCTGGCTGCTTTCGCGGTTCATCTTTGCCGAGCAACTGGCGCCCGTCGCCCAAGCGGTGCAGCAGATCGCCAACCCGCCCCCGCCTGCGCCCGTGCAAGCCCAGCCGGACATCCCATCGCAGAGCCCACTGTTCGAGCAGTACGAAGAAAACCTGCGCAAGAACGAACAGCAGGCTCGACTGGATCAGGCGCGCGCCAGTTCGCGCAACGCGTCCAACCCCAAATGCCAGTTCTGGCTGCAGCAGGACCAGACCGCACCCAGCGAAAAAAGCCGCGCCAACGTTTTGCAGTTCTGCGATTGATCATGAACAAACACACTGTCCATCAATTGATTCTCGACAAACTGCGCATCGACCTCGACATCGCAGAACGCGCCGCGCAGACCGCGTACGAAACCGCGACCCACGAAGAGAACATCGCCGAAAACAAGTACGACACCCTGGGTCTCGAGGCGTCGTATCTGGCGGCCGGTCAGGCGAAACGGGTCGAGGAGATTCGTCAGTCGCTGGCGCTGTGCCAGAACCTTACGTTGCGTGCCTACGATGAACAGCGTGGCATCGAGATCGGTGCCCTGCTCGGCCTGGAAGATGAAAGAGGGCGCGAGCAATGGCTGTTCCTGGCCCCGGACGCGGCCGGTCTGAAAGTCGACGTGGTCGGTCAGCCGATCACTGTCATCACCCCGCGCTCACCGCTGGGCAAAAGCCTGCTGGGCAAGTTCGAGGGTGATGAGGTGGAGATTCTGGTGGCGGGCACCCGGCAACAGTTCGCTGTCACCGAGGTGCTTTGAAACAGCGGATCAGTGCACCGGCAATTCGACGCCGTCGAACAGTTCTTCCAGTTCCTGTTTGTTGTGGCACTGAATGGCCTTGGCCATGACTTCGCGGGTCAGGTGCGGGGCGAATTTCTCGATGAAGTCGCACATGAAACCCCGCAGGAACGTGCCGCGACGGAAACCGATCTTGGTTACGCTCGATTCGAACAGCTCGCTGGCGTCCAGCACCACCAGATCGTTATCGAGTTTGGTGTCGACCGCCATTTTCGCCACGATGCCCACGCCCAGCCCCAGACGCACGTAGGTCTTGATCACGTCGGCGTCGGCCGCGGTGAACACCACTTTCGGCGTCAGCCCGCGATGGCTGAAGGCTTCGTCGAGTTTCGAACGACCGGTGAAACCGAACACGTACGTCACGATCGGGTATTCGGCGAGGGCTTCCAGCGTCAGCTTCGGCAGCTTGGTCAGCGGGTGGCCCTGGGGCACGACCACGCAACGGTTCCAGCGGTAGCACGGCATCATCACCAGATCGCCGAACAGCTCCAGCGCTTCGGTGGCAATGGCGAAATCGACGGTGCCATCAGCGGCCATTTCAGCGATCTGCATCGGCGAGCCCTGATGCATGTGCAGGGCCACGTCGGGATATTGCTTGATGAAATTGCTGATCACCGGTGGCAGCGCATAACGGGCCTGGGTGTGCGTGGTGGCGATCGACAGCGTGCCCTTCTTCTCGTTGGAGAATTCCTGGGCAATCTGCTTGATGCTCTCGACCTTGCGCAGAATCTCGCCAGCGGTGGTGATGATGCGCTCGCCAGCCGGGGTGACGCGGGTCAGGTGTTTGCCGCTGCGGGCAAACACTTCGACGCCCAGTTCGTCTTCCAGCAGACGGATTTGCTTACTGATGCCCGGTTGCGAGGTGTAAAGGCTTTGGGCTGTAGCGGAAACGTTGAGGTCGTGGTGCGCCACTTCCCAGATGTAGCGCAGTTGTTGAAGCTTCATATCAATCCCTCAAAGCAGAAAGACGCCACGGGCATCAGCGACGGTATATAACTATATTAATGGTTTGAAGAATAAATCTAGAACTTTTTCATCGAAGCGCCATTATTTTGCCTCAGCGATCCTCGCGCCGCCGACGCTCGACCAACGGCACCAGATAAACCGGCACCTTGGCCAATTGCAGGACTCGCGCAGCCGTGCGCCCCAACGGTGTCTCCGCGCCGACCCCGTGGCTGTGACTGCCTACGATCAGCAGATCGACAGAGAGTTTCTGCACCTGGTCGAGAATCACCTGCGACGGATCGCCCTGCAGTACACGCACCGCACGTATGCGCTGCAAGTCCAGTTCGCCATCGTCGCCGAGTTCTTCGCGAAAGCTCTCCAGCACGCGCTGCTCGATATTGGCGATGACTGTTTTCAGACCCTGGCTGTGGAATTCGTTCAATGCCTGCTCGTCGAGATAACTCTGCAACACCGATTCAGCGAACAGTCCCATCGGCTCCACCGCGTGCACCACGTACAGATCGGCATTGAAGGTGCGCGCCAACGCCAAGGCATGCTGCATCACGAACGGGGCGTACAGACCGAGGTCAGTGGCATACAGCATCGAACGAATCATATGACCTCCTCGCAAGCCAACATGGCGGAGATTGATTCAGCTTAGCAGTGCCTTGACGAGTACGACGGGCGAGGCAACGTCTTGAGTCAAAGGGCTTTAAATCGACGGTTCGTTGCTGATGCCGTGGGGCACGTGACCGGTGGCGACCACCTCACGGGCCAGCTCGCAATGCCCGGTCTGATCGTCGAAGAACACATCGGCGGCGAAGGCTTCGAGGAATGCCGACTTGGTCAGACCGCCGAGAAACAGCGATTCATCGAGACGGATGTCCCACTCGCGCAAGGTGCGGATGACCCGCTCGTGGGCCGGCGCCGATCGCGCGGTGACCAGCGCGGTGCGGATCGGGCAGTCATCGTCGGGAAACTCGCGCTGGAGCAGATTGAGCGCCGCGAGAAAGCCCTTGAACGGGCCGCCGCGCAACGGCTCGCGCGCCGACTCGCGTTCCTTGGCCTGAAACGCTGCGAGGCCGCCGGACTGATAAATGCGCTCCGACTCGTCAGAAAAAATCACCGCGTCGCCGTCGAAGGCGATGCGCAATTCGTCGCTGGCAGCACGGCTGGCGCCACCGGACAGAATCGTTGCCGCGGCAAACCCGGCGTCCAGCGCCGCGCGCACATCCTCGGCATGGGTGGACAGAAACAGATCGCAGCCAAAGGCTTTCAGATAAGGATAAGGACTGCGCCCGCCGACAAACGCCGCGCGGGAAATCGCCAGACCGTAATGATGGATCGAATTGAACACACGCAGCCCGGTGTCGGCGCTGTTGCGCGAGACCAGAATCACTTCGACCCGGGCGCGGCCGAGGCGGCTGTTCAGGCTCAGCAGTTTTTCTACCAGCGGGAAGGCATCGCCTGGCGCGAGAATCTCGTCTTCGTGTTCGATCTGGTATTGCCGATAGGCCTCGACGCCACTCGACAGGTAGACCTTGTGGCTTTCGCTCAGGTCGAACAAGGCGCGCGACGAAATCGCCAGCACCAGTTTGTCATCGATGTTGTTGGCCATGTTTTCCCCCAGAGCGACCGGTTAAAGGTTGCGTCGGTCGATAAATCCTAAAGTGCGGTACAGCGATTCGATGCGTGGAAGTTCGCAGCCTGCCGCTTTCGCGGCTGCCAATGGCCGAGCATAGATCGCTTCCAGCTCCAGCGGCCGCTTGTGCAAAAAGTCGTGATACATGCTCGGCCAGTAGTCGGGCATTTTCTCGGTCATCATAAACAGGTAATCAGCGTAGCCCGGCGGCACGTCGTGGCCGCAGGACTTGGCGCCCTGCACCACTTCGGCCATCAGCGTCTGGATCAACGCGCGGCTGTCGGCATCGGCCATCAGCGCGCTGGTACCGGCGCCGAGCAACACCGAGAGCCCGTTGTAGGGAATGTTCCACACCAGTTTCTGCCAGCGCGCCTGATGCAGATTGGGCATCGCCTGGGAATCGATCCCGGCAGAACGGAACAGTCCGGCGCCCTCCTCGACCATCGCCATGCGTGTCACCTGATCGATGGCCGGGCCGCTGTGATAACCGATGTTCACCGCGCCCAAGGCTTGATGAGTAATCACGCCGGGGCCTTCGCGATGGACGCAGATCAGGCACAAGCCGCCCAGCAGATGCAGGGAATCGGGAAGCAATGGGCGCAAGCTGTCTTCGACGTCGAGGCCGTTCTGCAGCAACAGCACTTTTGCGTCGGGCTTGGCCGCCTCGATAATCGCCGGCGCCAGGTCGGCGTTGCTGGTGGTTTTGGCGCCGACCAGCAGCCAGTCGCATTTGGGCATGTCGGCGGCCGCGCAGTAGGCCTGCGCCGAGTTTAGCGTCAGCGGGCCATGCACGGCGCTGTTGACCTGCAAGCCGCGTTCGGCCACGGCCGAAAACTCGCTGCGCAATAGAAAGTGCACATCGAAACCGGCGCGCGCCAGCATCACCCCATAAAAACCACCAATCGCCCCGGTGCCGATAATCCCCACCACGGGTTTTTGCACTGCCCCCATCACGGCAACTCCTCTGCAGTTCGATTCAGCGCCTGCGCCAGTGCGGCGTTGAGCGCATCGGCAGTCAGGCGCGTGTGCAACGCGCCAAAGAACTCGCCGTCGCGCACCACAAAGAGTGCCGGCAAATGAAACACCTGATAACGCTCGACCAGTCCGCCGTTGTCGCCGGCATCGATCCAGCACAGCCGGTCCACTGCCAGTGGCAGCCCCGGCAACACTTCGCGGGCATAGCGGCAACTGGCGCAACCGACACTGGTGAACATCACCAGGGAAACGCCGCTCATCGTCAACAGGCGCTGGTCGGCGTCGAAATCGGTCAGTTCGGATTCGACCACTATACTGGGGGAAACAATGTCAGATGGCCGACACAGGGAGTCTGTGCTCATGGGACGTTTCATTCCTCATCCGGACGAAGTGCCGGTTGAATTGACGTTGCTCAAGCCTGAATGCATTTCCAGACAACAGCTGCACACTATCAGCCTCGGCGGCATCGCTTGCAATTACCACCGCGCCTGGCGCCATGGCACGGCCCTGCAGGTGCGGATGCCAAGCGTGAATGCCGAGCTGTGTTACCCGGGCTATGTGGCGTGGTGTCTGCGGCGCAAGAAAGGTTATCTGCTGGGCATAGCCTTCACCGATGAGCAGACGCTGTTCAGTGCGCGAATGGGTGAGCAAGTGTGTCAGATCGAGCGCTTCTACCGGATGAAAAACAGCCACGACGATCTGCAGGATATTCAGGCGCTGGCCCTGCAATGGGTCGAGCAGCACGCCGACGAGTTCTCCCACGACACCGTGCGTAAGGCTTTTATGCCGCCGACATTGGACTAAAGCGCCGTTTGCCCATTGTCGAGCAGCGTCCGACGCGCTAAGGTTCGGCTCCCCCGACGCGCTAAATCTGCTGTGCCCCGCCGCGCGGGGATCGCTGGCGGCCGGCACCCGTGACCTGACGAGTAAACGATGGCTGATTTACCGATCAACGACCTGAACGTCGCCTCTAACGAGACCCTGATCACTCCCGATCAGCTCAAGCGTGATATCCCTCTGAGCGACGCCGCCCTGCGCACCGTCACCAAGGGCCGCGAAGTCATTCGCAACATTCTTGACGGCACCGACCACCGTCTGTTCGTCGTGATCGGCCCGTGCTCGATCCACGACATCAAGGCCGCCCACGAATACGCCGATCGCCTCAAGGTGCTGGCCGAAGAAGTATCCGACACCCTGTACCTGGTCATGCGCGTGTACTTCGAGAAGCCGCGCACCACTGTTGGCTGGAAAGGCCTGATCAACGATCCCTATCTGGATGACTCGTTCAAGATCCAGGACGGTCTGCACATCGGGCGCCAGTTGCTGCTCGACCTGGCCGAGAAAGGCCTGCCGACCGCCACCGAAGCCCTCGACCCGATCTCGCCGCAGTACTTGCAGGACCTGATCAGCTGGTCGGCGATCGGTGCTCGTACCACCGAATCGCAGACCCACCGGGAAATGGCTTCCGGCCTGTCTTCGGCCGTCGGTTTCAAGAACGGCACCGATGGCGGCCTGACCGTGGCGATCAACGCCTTGCAGTCAGTGTCGAGCCCGCACCGCTTCCTCGGTATCAACCAGGAAGGTGGCGTGTCGATCGTCACCACCAAAGGCAACGCCTACGGTCACGTGGTGCTGCGCGGTGGTAACGGCAAGCCGAACTACGATTCGGTCAGCGTCGCCCTGTGCGAGCAGGCGCTGAACAAGGCGAAGATCAAGCCGAACATCATGGTCGATTGCAGCCACGCCAACTCCAACAAGGACCCGGCCCTGCAACCGCTGGTGATGGAAAACGTCGCCAACCAGATTCTCGAAGGCAACCAGTCGATCATCGGTCTGATGGTCGAGAGCCATCTGAACTGGGGCTGCCAGGCGATCCCGAAAGACCTCGCCGATCTGCAATACGGCGTGTCGATCACCGACGCGTGCATCGATTGGTCCGCCACCGAGACTACCCTGCGCAGCATGCACGCCAAGCTCAAGGACGTGTTGCCGAAACGTCAGCGCACCTGATCGACGTTTTGCAGGCATAAAAAAACGCCGGGCATTGCCCGGCGTTTTTGTGTGTGCGATTCAGATCTTCGCGGCGCGGCGCTGGTGACGTTCCATGTAGCGCTCGACGTACGAGCACGACGGGATCACCGTGTAGCCCATTTCTTCAGCGTACTTCAACGCACTTTCGGTCAGCGCGGCAGCAATGCCTCGGCCACGCAGGGCGTTGGGCACGAACGTGCGGTAGATATCCAGGGTCTGTTTCCCCAGATCCATATAGGTCAGGTAGGCACGATGACCGTCCACATTGGTCTCGAACTGATGACCAGCCTGGTCATGGTGGATGGACAACGCCTCGCTCATCACTACTCCTCGCGGGTCTTGGATTGTGACCCCTACCTTACCGATGTTTTCCCGGCGAAGGAACATCTACGCCACCCCGTGCCTGACGGACACCGAGAAGAGCCACACCGATCTCGCGCACCCTGACACCTGATAAATAGTAGGCACCATTGGTGGGAATGCTCAAGATGCGCTCGTCATTGAGCGCGTTGCGCGGGGTGGCGCCCGGAGGACGCAGGACAGTCTCGGAAGAAGATCTTCGCGGGCCGCTCAGCTGAACATTGCCGGTTGTTGAGACTTGAGACGTGCAACCTTTTATAAAGTCACCTGAACATCAAAAAGATACGCCAAGCGGCTCACAGAAACGGAACAAAAGTATGGACGAATTCATTTAGACAGACTTTAGCCGAAGACGCGAAAAGAGCATCACGGGCAGGGAACTTTTCGCGATCAAGTCGCTCGGGGCGGGGCTTGTAGCTGGATGTTTTTTATACAGCGCAGTTAAAAGTTGCTCGAAAAAGAATCAACGCCTACAATTTTTTTTGCTTCTTGCGCTACGTCAGTTTACTTACTACAAGTAATGGGTAGTATGTACGCCGGCTATTTCCTCAATCGTGAGGAGACAGCTACTTAATTTGAAAGTCCTTGAAGGGGAACACGATGAACAACGTTCTGAAATTCTCTGCTCTGGCTCTGGCCGCAGTTCTGGCTACCGGTTGCAGCAGCGCATCGAAAGAAACCGAAGCACGTCTGACCGCTACTGAAGACGCAGCTGCTCGCTCCCAGGCTCGTGCAGACGAAGCTTACCGTAAAGCTGATGAAGCTCTGGCTGCTGCTCAAAAAGCACAACAGACTGCTGACGAAGCTAACGAGCGTGCTCTGCGCATGCTGGAAAAAGCTAGCCGCAAGTAATAATCCCTCGGGATTGTTATCGAGCCGACCCATTTTTTGGGTCGGCTTTTTTGTGCCCGCTGCTTTTGTCCGGGCAATAAAAACCCGCCGACGCGGTACGCATCGGCGGGTTGCCGAGCAGAGCTTATTGCAGGTCGATCGGTGTGCTGGTAACCATCGGCGCCGGGGCGTTGGTCGGCGTAGCGATCTCCACTGGCAGGCCATCTTCTGCCGCGACTACGTCACGTACCACATCCCAGTCCATGCGCAGGTTGCTGGTGATGTCTTCACGCTTGAGCATCGCGTTGATCACCGCGGTGTGCTTGTCGACCACCGACGGGTTGCCCTTGTCGTCCAGTGGCGTGTGCGCCTCCAGATAGACCTTGCCGCCACTGCGGCCGAATTTGTACGGGTCGTTGATGATCCGTACCGACGTACCGACCGGCACCATGCCAGCCATTTCCAGCACGTTGTTGTTGAACATGCGGAAGCAGCCGTGGCTGGTGCGCATGCCGATACCGAATTTCTTGTTGGAACCGTGAATCAGATAACCCGGCGTGCCGAGGGTGAACTTGAACGGCCCCAGCGGGTTGTCCGGGCCGGCCGGCACTACGTTGGGCAGCGGATCACCATCAGCGGCGTGCTCGGCCTTGATCGAAGCCGGCGGCGTCCAGGTCGGATTCGGCGTCTTGGCAATGATTGAAGTATGCGCGATCGGCGAGCCCCAGCCTTCCCGGCCGATACCCAGCGGGAACGTGTAAACCACGTCGCGACCTTTCGGGTAGTAATAGAGACGGTATTCGGCGAGGTTGATGACGATGCCTTCGCGCGGGCCCGGGGGCAGGATGAAACGCGTTGGCAAAACGATCTCGGTGCCGGCGCCCGGCAGCCAGGCGTCGATGCCCGGGTTGGCCGCGACCATTTCCGAATAGCCCAGATCGTAGGTGGTGCCCAGATCGGCAAACGTATCTTCGTACTTGGCCTTGATCACCTGCACCTGGCCGACGATGTCTTCGCCGGGCGGTGGCAGGGGAAGCTCCAATGCAGCAACGGGACCGGCCACACACAGGGCGGCAAGTGACAGGCAGCGGGTGACGGCAGGAAAGCGCGGCAACATCCGGAAAATCCTTCGCATGATCATCAAGGGTATAAGCGCGCGATTGTACACCGCGGCACGGGAATTCGGGGAGGTAGCGCCGCTATAGGCGACAGGGTGCGTTCAGGGTGGAAGCGAGCCTGCTGGCGAAAGCCGTGTGTCAGCAACGAAAATGTCAGCTGCCGACGCTCGCTCGTTTTGATTTTCAGCGTTCAGAGCTCGAAACGCAGCTCCGGCCAGATCGGCGAGGTGCCGCGCTTCTGCGATTCCAGAATGGCCCGGCACAGCGAACACAGGCGCTGATCCTGGAACACCCGGCGATCCACGCTCGACCAGCGCGGTTGCGCCGGCAACAGACTGCCGCACAGGGTGCGATCGGCCGAACCGCCGAGCTCGAGCTGACGGGTCACCAGATGCACCCGCACTTCCTGGCAGGCGAACAGATCCAGCTGTTCGTCAGGCTCGATCAGTTGGTAGGCGAACAGGGACCAGGCAGGACGCGGCATCGGGGCCTCCGAATAAGGGGGCGCCACATTAGCCGAAACCCTGCCGCTAGAAAAGCCTCATAACAGCGGTTTTAGCGTCGGCCAGACATTTTCCAGCAACTTGCCTTGGGCCCCGGCTGCCGGGTGCAGACCGTCGGCCTGCATCAGGTCCGGATGGCCGCCGACGCCTTCAAGGAAAAACGGCACCAATGGGACCTTTTTATCCTCAGCGAGCTTGCCGTAGACCTCGGCAAACGCATCGGTGTAACGCTTGCCGTAATTGGGCGGCAATTGCATGCCGAGCAGCAGCACCTTTGCGCCAATCTGGCGCGAGCTGTCGATCATCGAGGCAAGATTTTGTTGCAATTGCGTTGGCGGCATTCCGCGCAGGCCGTCATTGCCACCCAGCTCGAGGATCACCAGCTCCGGCTTATGCTCTGCAAGCAGCGCCGGCAGCCGCGCCTGGCCTCCGGCGCTGGTGTCGCCGCTGATGGAGGCATTGACCACTTTGTCGTCGAAACCCTCCTGTTTGAGCCGTTGCTCGAGCAACGATACCCACCCCAGGCGGGTATCCAGTCCGAAACCGGCGCTGATACTATCGCCAACGATCAGGACCGTACCCGCCGCTGCGTTCTGGGCCATGCACATCAAGGCCAGGCCAGCACTCAAAAACCACACTCGCATCGGATTCTCCATGGGCGCAAGCATTCTCACCGCGAAGGACCTCAGCAAAGTGGTAGCCAGCGCGGAAGGTGAACTGACTATCCTGCACGAACTCAGCCTGGAACTGAACAAGGGCGATAGCCTTGCCATCGTCGGCGCCTCAGGTTCCGGCAAATCCACCCTCCTCGGCCTGCTGGCCGGTCTCGATCTGCCGAGCAGCGGCGAAGTGGTGCTCGCCGGGCAAGGCCTGAGCAATCTCGACGAAGATCAGCGCGCGCGCATTCGTGCCGAGCACGTGGGCTTCGTCTTCCAATCGTTTCAACTGCTCGACAGCCTAAATGCGCTGGAAAACGTCATGCTGCCGCTGGAGCTCGACGGCCGCAAAGATGCCCGCGAGCGCGCGACGCAATTGCTTGAGCGTGTCGGTCTCGGCCAGCGCCTGACCCACTCGCCGCGCCAGCTCTCAGGTGGTGAGCAGCAACGCGTAGCCATCGCCCGCGCCTTCGCCGCCGAACCCGACGTGCTGTTCGCCGACGAACCGACCGGCAATCTTGACAGCCACACCGGCGAGCGCATCAGCGATCTGCTGTTCGAGCTGAACAAGGAACGCGGCACGACCCTGGTGCTGGTGACCCACGACGAACGCCTGGCCCATCGTTGCCGGCGCCTGATCCGTCTTGAAGCCGGGCGACTGGTCGCCCCTCTGGAGCCTTGATGGTGCGCCTGCCGCTGTTGCGTCTGTGCAGTCTCGCGATACGCCAACTGTTGCGCGATGCACGCGCAGGCGAGTTGCGTGTGTTGTTTTTTGCGTTGGTAGTGGCCGTGGCGGCAAGTACCGCCATCGGCTACTTCGGTGCCCGCCTGAATGGCGCGATGACCCTGCGCGCCACCGAATTTCTCGGCGCCGATCTGGTGCTGGAGGGCAGCTCACCAGCCCGCGAAGAACAGATCAGGAGCGGCACCGAACTGCGCCTGCAGCATGCGCAGGTGGTGGAGTTCTCCAGTGTTGTCGCGACCGACAACGGCATTCAGTTGTCGAGTATCAAGGCCGTCGACCGCGCCTATCCGTTGCGCGGCGAACTGAAAAGCGCTGCCGCACCCTTCGCGTCCGAAGAAGTGGGCGGCGAACCGCAACCCGGCGAAGCCTGGGTCGAGGCACGCCTGCTGACTGCACTGGATCTGAAAATCGGCGACAGCATCGACGTCGGCATGAAATCCCTGAAGCTGGCGCGGGTGCTGACCTACGAGCCGGATCGCGCCGGCAACTTTTACAGCCTGACGCCGCGAGTGATGATCAACCTCGACGACCTCGCCGCTACCGGTGTGGTGCAACCGGGCAGCCGAGTCAGTTACCGCGAACTGTGGCGCGGTGAACCGCAGGCGCTGGAAACCTATCGGCAACTGATCAAGCCCGGGCTCGCCGCCAATCAGCGGATTCAGGATGCCCGCGACGGCAACCGGCAGATCGGCGGCGCCCTGGGCAAAGCCGAGCGTTATCTCAACATGGCCAGTCTGGTCGCGGTGTTGCTGGCCGGGGTGGCGGTGGCACTGTCGGCCAATCGTTTCGCCAGTCGCCGTTTCGATGCCAGCGCGCTGCTGCGCTGTCTCGGTCTGTCGCGGCGCGAAACCATGCTGTTGTTCAGTATTCAACTGACGGTCCTCGGCCTGCTCGCCGCCCTCAGCGGTGCGCTGCTGGGCTGGCTGGCGCAACTGGGCCTGTTCGCATTGCTGCATGATTTGCTGCCGACCGATGTGCCACCGGGCGGTCTGTTTCCGGCGCTTGCCGGGATCGGCACCGGGCTGGTGGCACTGGCCGGGTTTGCCCTGCCGCCGCTGGCCGCACTGGGTCGCGTGCCACCGCTGCGGGTGTTGCGACGTGACATGCTGCCGATTCCGTCGAGCACCTGGATGGTCTACGGCGCCGCCTTGGGCGCGCTGGGCCTGATCATGTGGCGACTGAGCCTGGATCTGTTGCTGACGTTCGCCCTGCTCGGCGGCGGTGTAATAGCGGCGCTGGCCCTGGGTGGCTTGCTGTTACTGCTGCTGCAAAGCCTGCGGCGCATGCTCGCCCGCGCTTCGTTGCCGTGGCGGCTGGGCCTCGGCCAATTGCTGCGTCATCCTTTGGCTGCGGCGGGTCAGTCATTGGCATTCGGCTTGATTCTGCTGTCGATGGCCTTGATCGCTTTGCTGCGCGGCGAACTGCTCGATACCTGGCAGAACCAGTTGCCGAAAAACGCGCCGAACTATTTCGCGCTGAATATCCTCCCGGGCGACAAACAAGCCTTTACCGATCACCTGATCAAAGTCTCTGCGCAAGCCGCGCCACTCTATCCGGTTGTGCCCGGGCGACTGATCAGCATCAACGGTGAGGCGGTGCAGCAAATCGTCAGCAAGGATTCAGCGGGGGATCGGGCGATTCAACGGGATTTGAGCCTGACCTGGGCGGCGGATCTGCCGGCCGGCAACAAGCTCACCGCCGGTGAATGGTGGAAGGATCAGCCAGACGACGACGTGCCGGGTGTATCGGTCGAAGGCAAAGTCGCCGAAAGTCTCAAACTCAAACTCGGCGATCACATGGTGTTCAGCGTCGGCGGGGTCAACCGTGAAGCGCGAGTGACCAGCCTGCGCGAGATCAACTGGGACAACTTCCAGCCGAACTTCTTCATGATCTTCCAGCCCGGCACCTTGAAGGATCTGCCGGCGACGTACCTGACCAGCTTCTATCTGGCGCCCGGTCATGATCAGCAGATCGTCGAACTGTCGCGGACCTTCCCGGCGGTCACCATTCTTCAGGTCGAGGCGTTGCTTGAGCAACTGCGCAGCATCCTCGCCCAGGTCACTCTGGCGGTGGAATACGTGTTGTTGTTCGTTCTCGCGGCGGGGATGGCGGTGTTGTTTTCCGGCTTGCAGGCGACACTGGATGAACGCATTCGCCAAGGGGCACTGTTGCGGGCGCTGGGGGCCGAGCGGCAATTGCTGATCAAGGCGCGGCGCATCGAATTCGGCTTGCTCGGTGCGGTGAGCGGTTTGCTCGCCGCCATCGGTTCGGAAGTGGTGAGCCTGGTGCTGTATCGCTTTGCCTTCGACCTGCCGTGGCACCCGCATCCGTGGTTGCTGGTGCTGCCATTGATAGGCGCAGTGCTGATCGGCGGTGCCGGTGTGTTCGGCACGCGTCGCGCATTGAACGCCAGCCCACTGACAGTGTTGCGCGAGGGTTGATAGACTCCGGCGGTCTCAATCACAAGAAGTTGCCATGAGCCGTTATCGCCCTCCCCGCACCGCCGGCACCGCGCTGATCACCCCAGAAGGTGAAGCGCGGATGCGCGCCGAATTCCATGAGTTGTGGCATGTGCGCCGCCCCCAAGTGACGCAAGCGGTCAGTGAGGCGGCGGCGCAAGGTGATCGGTCGGAAAACGCCGAGTACACCTACGGCAAAAAAATGCTCCGCGAGATCGACAGCCGCGTGCGCTTTCTCACCAAACGCCTGGAAGCGCTGAAAGTCGTCAGCGAAAAACCCAGCGATCCGAACAAGGTTTACTTCGGCGCCTGGGTGACCATCGAGGACGAAGACGGCAAGCAGTCGCGCTACCGCATCGTCGGCCCGGATGAACTGGACCTGAAACTCGGACTGATCAGCATCGATTCGCCGCTGGCCCGCGCCTTGATAGGCAAGGCGCTGGACGCGGAAGTCCGGGTACAGACGCCGACAGGCGAGCAGTTGGTTTACATCGTTGCGATTGAATATCCGTAAAGCGCTTCAGCGCCGAGTGATCAGACCCTGCCGCGCGACGCGGGTCAGTTGCTTGATCATTTCCGGCGCCTCTTCTGCGCTGGGCGCCTGAATCACCGCCAGATCGAAACTGTCACTGGCAAACCGCGCCAGCGACTCACCGTCGTCAACAAACTGAATCAGGAAGGCGGCAGGACCGCCGCTGCGACGTGGCCAGCCATCGAGATAGCGCAACAGCGTCGGCTGGTGTTTGCCGCCAAGCAGAATTTTTGGATTGCGCTGGGTGATATGCGCCGTGATCGGTGCGGGACGTGCTGGAGGGCGTAGTGCATTCATCGTGTCGTGTCTCTGCCTCAAAAGTCTGCATGGCAGGTGAGAGGCAACACCGAACCAGCGCTTTAGCGGTATTTCGAAGCCCTGTTCCGGCTTCTGACGGCAACTGTCTGAGTCACCTGGCGCCCCGCAAGTAGCTGTTTAAATCGGCGCATGGGCAACATCCTAGATAACGTGACCGACCAGTGTCAAGAATCGCCCGCAACAAAAAAGGCCCGCACAATGCGGGCCTTTGCCTTGAGTTAGAGCGCTCAACCGGCGATGGCACGATCCGCCGAGAGTTTGCCGGCGCCTTCGATCAGCACCGCGATGCTGCCGGCCAGCAAGGCCAGGGCGAACTCGTAACCGTTGTTGGCCATGAACAGACCGTTGCCGATGTGCACCGAGAAGATCGCGACCAGCGAAAGGAACGCCAGACCCAGCGCTGCCGGACGGGTCAGCAGGCCGATGATCAGCGCCAGACCGGCGAAGAATTCGGTACCGCCAGCCAATGTCGCCATCAGGTAGCCTGGCGTCAGGCCGATGCTTTCCATCCATTGGGCAGTGCCCGCCAGACCGTAGCCACCGAACAGGCCGAACAATTTCTGCGAACCGTGGGCGGCGAAGATCACGCCGACAACGATGCGCAGAACAGTCAGGCCGTAGCCAGCGCGGGTGAACAATACTTTGTTGATCAGAGAGCTCATGGGGCGTTCCTTGTTGTTGCGAGAGGTTGTATGTGTTGGTTGGCCGCTATATTAATCGATAAATTTCATGTTAAAAGCGCAAAAAATCCGCCATAATAATCAATTTATTAGATCATTTACGTGTGACGACTTTTTGCGCCCCGGGCTCCAACGACTCCCGTTCCCGGTCGTACGCCAAGTAGTATTTGTTCACACTATTAACATAGCTGACGGCGCCCATCCCCACTTGCTCCATGGCAATGCGCTCGACCTGAAAGAACCATTGATTGGGGTTGAGCCCGCGGCGCCGGGCTTCGGCGCGCATGCCCTGCACACGTTCCGGGCCGATGTTGTACGCCGCGAGGGTGAAGGCCATGCGTTCACGCTCGTTGAGTTTTGGGCTGTTGAAAAACTTGCGGCGGATCATCGCCAGGTACTTGGCCCCGGCCTGCACGTTGGCATCGAGATTCTGGATATTGCTGACGCCGACGCGCTGGGCTGCCGACGGCGTGATCTGCATCAACCCGGTCGGGCCGCTGCCGCTGCGGGCATTGGGTTGCAGACGCGATTCCTTGAACGCCAGCGCTGCCAGATTGAGCCAGTCCATGTTCTGCGCCTGAGCGTGTTTCTGCAGGGTCGGGCGCAGTTTTTCCAGACGCTGGCGGTCAGCCTTCGCCAACGGATAGTGGACCTGGTACAGGCGTCGATAGATGCGCAGAAACGCGGCGTCTTCGTTGGAGGGCTTCTTGTAGCCGCTCAGAAAGCGGTCGATGCTGGCGCGCAACATCGAGGCATCGCGGCGCACGAACCAGTGCTCCTCCCCCGGCTCGCTGATGACCAGTTGCCGGTCAAGACGCAGTTTCGGCAGAATCTTGCCCCAGCGTTCGGCAATCGGCTGTTCGACGATAGTCAGGTGAAAGATTCCGCCCTGAACCATTTCCAGCACATCTTCCACGGCCAGCGTCGGATCGACCCATTCGATATTGATGGGCGCCAGTTTGTGCAGCGCCAGTTTCTGATTGAGCTGACTGACCGCCTCCCCCGCCGCGCTGCCGGTGGGTAACGCCAGGGTCTTGCCGGACAGTTGTTCGACTTTGGTGTAGCGCCGCTGGCCCTTGATGCCGACCAGTACCAACGGCACGTCACGGGCGATCGGCTCGCTACTGGAAACCGCATAACCACTCGGCAAGTCCATCAATTCACCAGGCGCGACCATATCGCCTTCGCCACGCTGCAACGCGCCGAGCAACTGGTCCTTGGCCTTGGGAATGATCTTCAGGGTGACTTCCTGGCCATCGCGAGCATGGCCATTGAGGTATTGCTCGAAGGCGCGCAGGCGATGGTATTCGACGCCGATGGCCTGGCCTTGAACCTCACCGGAGCTGTTGCGGCTCTGATTGACCAGCACGCGCAGGACGCGGCTGCTGCGGATCTCCGACAAGTCCCGGACCTTGGCTGCCGGCACTGCCTGCAACGGCCCGGGCAAGCGCGCGGCCGCCGTCAGCGGCAGCAGCAGCGAGGCGCACAAGAGCAGCAAAACCGAGGGACGATGCATCCACTCTCCGAAAAGAATACGGGGTGATTTCAGCTGAAATCACCGACGAAAACAGAGCGCCTGGAGCGCTGGTAAAGTGCGAGAGACTGGCACAGTGATGGCATTGTCGCCACCCCGGAACTCTCGCGGCCTCAACAGACAGCCATAAGTCGTTGTAGTTCTTGGCTTTTCTTATGAATCTACAGCTCTGGTATGCTTTCCGGCCTTCGGCCCGAGGTAGCACCATGCAACTCATCGATATCGGCGTCAACCTGACCAACCCCAGTTTCGCCGACAAACACGCGGCGGTGCTCGAGCGCGCCTACGCGGCCGGCGTCTGCCAACTGGTGCTGACCGGCACCAGCGTCGAAGGCAGCGAACAGGCGCTGGAGCTGTGTCAGCAACTGGATGCCAGCGCCCAGCGGCTGTTCGCCACCGCCGGCATTCATCCGCATTCGGCCAGCGACTGGAATGCCGACAGCGCGCGACGCCTGCGCAGTCTGCTCAACGAAGCCAATGTGGTCGCGGTGGGCGAATGCGGGCTGGACTTCAACCGTGATTTCTCGCCGCGCCCGCAGCAGGAAAAAGTCCTCGAAGAGCATCTGGCGCTGGCCGTCGAGCTGCAATTGCCGGTGTTCCTGCACGAGCGTGATGCCAACCAGCGCCTACTGGAGATCCTCAAGGATTTTCGCGATCAACTGCCCGCCGCCGTGGTGCATTGCTTCACTGGCGAGCGCAAGGCGTTGTTCAGTTACCTCGACCTCGATCTGCACATCGGCATTACCGGCTGGATCTGCGACGAGCGCCGCGGCACGCACTTGCATCCGCTGGTGAAAGAGATCAAACGCGGGCGCTTGATGCTGGAAAGCGATGCGCCCTATCTGCTGCCACGCACGTTGCGACCGAAGCCGAAAAACGGCCGCAATGAACCGGCCTATCTGACCGAAGTGCTGCGCGAAGTGGCGCTGCATCGTGGTGAAAGCGAAGAGGATCTGGCGGCGCATACCACCGCCTGTGCGCGGGCGTTTTTCAACCTGCCCCCCCTTCCCTGACACACCCGAAACCCCATGTAGGAGTGAGCCTGCTCGCGATGGCGGTGGGTCAGTCAACGGATTTCTTGCCTGATATTCCGCTATCGCGAGCAGGCTCACTCCTACATAAAAGCGGGACCGCGTCGTCTGTTGATTCATATCAAGGTCTTCGCGCCTGCATAGCGGCACAATTATGGCACCTTGCCAAAACTGTTTCCGCTATCAGAGAAGACCTCCATGGGTGCCTGGCTTAGCAATATCTCGCTGAAATACAAATTCTGGGCGGTCAATGCGGTCGCCTTTGTCACCACCCTGCTGCTGGTGTTGTATGCCGTGCAGCTCGAACAACAAGCTCGCAATCATGCCGCTCAAGCGTCCGCGCAGGCGCAAGCGCAGTTACTCAAGGCCTGGCCACCGGGCCAGCCGCTGCCTCAGGTCGAGCAGGTGCTGACCTTCAAACGCGGCGAAGCACCGCGGCTCAACGGTCAGCCGCTGCTGGAGATCACCGGCAGCAACGGCTGGAACGAGATCAACGCCCTGCCCTTGTTCGGCGAGAACCCGTTGCTGGGCGCCGAGGTGTTCAGTCGCGCTGATGGCGAACAGGTTGCGGTGATCGCCTATGGACCGAGCCTGAGCCAAGTGTTCCGCGAGCGTTTTACCCATTACGCGGTAGCGGTGTTCATCCTGATGCTGGCAATGCTCGGCGCCTCGCAATTGCTGATCCGCTTTTTGCTCAGCCAGCTCAACACCCTCAAAGACGTCATGCTGCATGTCGAGAAAAGTGGCGATCTCAGCGCGCGGGTGCCGCTGGCCGGCAAAGATGAAGTCGGGCAAATGGCCAATGCGTTCAACGCCATGCAGGCCGGCTATCAGCGCGTGGTCAGCACCGTCGCCAATACAGCGCGGCAGCTGGATGTCGGCGCCGCGCGACTGGCGTCGAGCATGAACGAGGTGCGCCACGGCATGCTCGGCCAGCAGAGCGAGACCGATCAGGCAGCCACCGCGATCAACGAAATGACCGCCACGGTTTACCACATCGCCCAACACGCTGGCGCCACCCGCGACCTGTCCAAGTCCGCCGACGGCCTGGCCGGCAGCGGCCAGCAAGTGGTCGCCCGGGTGCAGCATTCGATCGCCGGTTTATCCAGCGGCGTGCAGCAGACCGCGCAAATGATTCAACGCCTGGCCGAAGACAGTCAGAAGATCAACGGTGTGGTCAGCGTGATTCACAGCATCGCCGAACAGACCAACCTGCTCGCCCTGAACGCGGCCATCGAAGCCGCGCGCGCCGGTGAGATGGGCCGGGGGTTTGCGGTGGTCGCCGATGAGGTGCGCAACCTCGCCAAACGAGTGCAGGCCTCAACCGACGAGATCACCACCATGGTTTCCGCATTGCAGGCCGGTACCCGTGATGCGGTGGATTTCATGCAGGAGAGTTCATACAAGGCCGACGATTGCGTGCAGCAGGCGCAGGAGGCTGGCGAGGCGCTGGCGGAAATTACCGGAGCAGTGGCGCAGATGCGCGAGAGCAACACGCAGATAGCCGTGGCGGCGGAACAGCAGAGCCAGGTCGCCGAGGAAATGAACCGGGCGGTGGTGAGCATCCGCGATGTAACCGAAAACACCGTGCAGCAGACGGTGGACTCGGCGACCACCAGTAACAAGTTGGCGACGTTGGCCGGGGAACTCAACAAGGCGATCGGGCAGTTGAAACTCTGAAGGCCCTATCGCCAGCAGGCTGGCTCCCACATTGGATTTGTGTCGTGAACGAATGACCTGTGGGAGCTAGCCTGCTAGCGATGGCGCCAGCCAAGACAACATCAAATCCGGCGATGACGCCTATCACTCCCATAGCCAACCTTGATTCGTCGCCCTGCGCGCCTGGGCCTATTCTTCAACCATGAGTTCAAACATGGATCGAGGAGTAGCAACATGGGCAAACGTCACCCCAACCTTCCCGCGTGGCAATGGCGCGCCTACCCCGGCAATCACCAACACCCGACCAATCTGGTGCTGCACCTGATCGCGGTACCGTTGTTCATCGTGGCGTTTCTGCTGATCGTGTCCGGGGTGTTCAGCCTGAGTCTGGCGAGCGTGGCCATCGGCGTGATCGGGATTGTCGCGGCGCTGGGTCTTCAGCGCCACGGCCACAGCCTGGAGGCGCAAGCCTCCGAGCCGTTCAGTGATCGCAAAGATGCGGTATCGCGTTTGCTGGTCGAGCAGTTTCTGACCTTTCCGCGATTCTTTTTAAGTGGCGGCTGGTGGCGCGCCTGGCGTGAGCGCCACCGCCGGCATTGACTCAGGCGAAGATCGTTACGGTTTGCCGGCTCATGGCAATCAACTCGCCTTTCGCGCTCCACAGCTTGGCCGCAACGTGGCCATAACCGTCGGCGGCGTACTCGATATCGGCCAGGTACTGGCACCAGTCCAGCGTGCTCAAATCGTGTAACGGCTGCACGAACTCGATCGTCCAGGTCAGCGTGCTGCCCGGTGCAGGTTTCTTCAGATACGGCAACAGCGCCGGCGGCCAGGCATCGACCAGCGCCAGCAGATGCGCCTCGTTGACCGGCTCTTCCTTGACATCTCCACGCAAGCGTACCCAACCGCCCATCAAGCGCGACGCAATGCCGGTGAACGGCATGCCGCCGACGCTCCAGCGCATCGCCAGGTGCCGCATGAATTCCGGGGTCACGCTTTTGATGTACGGCAACTCCTGGCATTCGTCCCAGTGTTTCATCGACGGCGCCGGATACGCTTCAACCGCTACTTCCGAAGGCCGCGAGGCACCGAAGCTGCCTTGCACGATCGTTACCACCTGACCGTTCTGCAACGCCCGCCCCAACACCTGGCTGACGGCTTTGCCTTCACGCAACACTTCCACTTCGAAGCTCACCGGCACGCCCGGCTCAACCGGGCCGACGAAGGTGATCGCCAGCGAACGCACCGGGCGCTCCGCCGGCACTTTGCCGCGCATGGCTTCATATTGCAGCGCAGCCACCAGCCCGCCAAAACTGGCCCGGCCCTGACCCCATTCGGCAGGAATCGTCACTTCAGGTTGTTGGCGGACAGCATCGAGCAAATCGCAAAAGCGCATGGCAACCTCGGCAAGCGGAAAAGGGATGCACGGATCTTAACCAGACCCGCCGCGCGCCGCAGCGTCTATTCCGGTCAAATGGACTGACAGAAAGGCCTAGGTGCCATATACAGCCCAAAGCCTTCTGTAGGAGTGAGCCTGCTCGCGATAGCGGTCGGACATTCAACGATGTGCTGGCTGACAGATTGCTATCGCGAGCAGGCTCACTCCTACAGGGGATCGGTGTTGTTTCAGGAATGTTTGAAGCAGTCTGTATCGAGTTTTTCCAGCACTTGATCGGCCTTCAGCTCTGCCTTGATCAACCCCGCCTGCCAAGTGGCGACACACGGTTGCAGATCCGCTTCCAGCTCGGCCTTCGCCAGCCACTGCCAGCAATCGTGCCAGTCACCCAACGCACCCTGGGCAGACTTCAAGCGCTTGTAGGCTGCCGCGGGCAAGCGGTCCAGTTCGGGATAAGCTTCGATGCCATAGCGCACGCGTTTGATCAACAGACGCAAGCGATGGCGGTCATGGGCGGGATCGTGCAGCGCTTCATCGAGTTTCTGCCATTGCTTGCCCAAGCGTTTTTCGATGCGTTTATCCAGGCCCTTGAGCAAGCCCTGACGCTGGGAAGCACGCAGGAAACGCGGAAACGCATCGAGGATCATCATCAACGACGCCACTTCGTTGCTCGCAGCCAACGCCGGATAGGCTTCGGCCATCTGCACCATGCGCCGCTCGGCGGCTTGCGGCTGATCATGTTTGAGCAGATACGCCGCCAGCACTTCGCGATCGCGCCACGGCGTGGTCAGTTCACCGACTGCAGACGCCGCGCCTTCAAGCTGCTCGACACCCGGCAAGCCGCGCAGCGGCCGCAACAGACTGCGCAACCGTCGCACGGTGGTACGCAAATCGTGCAGCGCCTCAGGATCGGTTCTCGCCGTCATGCGCGCCTGGCAGGCCAGCAATCGCACTTCCAGACTCAGGATATGAGCCACCAACCGGTCAATCATGGGGTCTACTCCGTAGACAGCTGCAAGCTCCTAGCTGCAAGCTGCAAGCTGAGCCCGTACTGGCTTGAGCTTGCGGCTTGCAGCTCGAAACTTGCAGCTGCTGTTTTAACGTCCTGCGCGGGATTCGCGGATGTAGAAACGCGCTTTTTCGGCTTTCTTGCTGCAGCCCTCGAAGCCTTCGAATTGCTGCTGGGTCTTGGCTGCGGTCAGCAGCGACAAGGCTTTGGAATAACTGACGGTGCCGGCAAAGCCTTCGGCCTTGGCCAGGTCCAACTCATGCCAGGCGGCGTCGAGCTGGCTGCCACAGCTGTCGCGGTAAGCCGTTTTACCGGCGCAACCGGCCAATGCCAACGCCAACAACGGCACACAGATCCAGGCTTTCATCACTCACACCTCAAAGTAGGTCAACAGTCGTGCAGGTAAGACGGTCAGGCGGGGAAAAAGTGCCTTGCCGGCGCATGAAACAAGCGGCTGAAGGATAGCGCTGAAGCGCGAGGCAAGGGCAAAAAAACGACGTCACCGCCGCGCTCAGCGACCTCGACGATTGAGCCAGCCCGGCGATCAGTGCATTGTGCAAGCTTGCCGGGGAGGAAGCTGGATGAAAAAACGAGTCGCACTGGTGTTGGGTTCCGGTGGCGCCCGGGGCTATGCCCATATCGGCGTCATCGAAGAAATCGAAAGACGCGGTTACGAAATCGCCTGCATCGCCGGCTGTTCGATGGGTGCGGTGGTCGGCGGAATCTACGCTGCGGGCAAGCTCGACGAGTACCGCAACTGGATCGAACGCCTCGACTACCTCGATGTGCTGCGGCTGGTCGACGTGAGCTTTCGCCTCGGCGCGATTCGCGGCGAAAAAGTCTTCGGGCAGATCCGCAAGATCGTCGGCGAGATCAATATCGAAGATTTGCGCATCCCCTATACCGCCGTCGCCGCCGACCTCACCAATCAACAGGAGATCTGGTTTCAGGAAGGCTGTTTGCATCAGGCAATGCGCGCCTCGGCGGCGATTCCCAGCCTGTTCACGCCGGTGATGCAGGGCAATCGTATGCTGGTCGACGGCGGCATTCTCAATCCATTGCCGATCGTGCCGGTGGTGTCGAGCCACTGTGATCTGATCATCGCGGTCAATCTCAATGCAACCAACCAGCGCCAATACAAACTGCCGATCATTGAACGCCCGCCAGCGTTCCGCTCGCGTTTTGACAGCCTTATCAATTCGCTGGGTTCGAAGCTGCCGTTCCGCCGCACACAGGCGGAGCAATTATTGAAGCTCGAACAGGAAGCGCTGCGCGCCGAAGCGGCCGCCATCAATCCCTGGCTCGAAGGCGCCGAACCGGAAAGCCAGCAACCGGCCGCCGCGCCCGAGCGTGAGGGCGCGCCGAAATCGGCGACGGGTTCGTTCATCATCGACAACGTCGGGCCGGCCTCGCTGCTCGATCTGATCAACCAGAGTTTCGAGGTGATGCAGACCTCACTGGCGCAGTACAAGATCGCCGGGTACCCGCCGGATATCCTGATCAACGTGCCGAAACGCGTGTGCCGGTTTTTCGAGTTCTACAAGGCGCCGGAACTGATCGCGCTGGGGCGGGAGATTGCCAGCGATACACTGGATCGGTATGAGCAGGAGCAGGGTTGATTACCTGAAGCTGTGGGTGAATGTTCCAGCCTCATCGCGGGCAAGCCCGCTCCCACAGGGTTCTCGGCGGGAAATGAAATCTGGGTCATACATAGCTCATTGTGGGAGCGGGCTTGCCCGCGATGGCGCCCGACCCTACAACACAAAACTACAACCCATCAGCACTCAACAACCGATACCCAACCCCCGCCTCGGTCACAATAAATCGCGGCCGCGTCGGATCATCCGCCAGTTTCTGCCGAAGATGCCCAACCACGATCCTCAAGTAATGGCTGTCCTCGGTATGCGTCGGCCCCCAGATGTCCTTGAGCAACTGCTGCTGGGTGATCACCCGCCCGGGATGCCGCGCCAGTTGCGCGAGCACCGCGTATTCCTTGCGAGTCAGCGCCACTTCGACGTCGTCGAGCAGCACCCGCCGATAAGCCAGATCCACGGTCAACGGGCCGAACTTCAATGCGGCCTGCTGCGCCTCTCCTGCCGGAGCCTGACGTAACAATGCGCGAACCCGGGCGAGGAATTCCTGGATGCCGAACGGCTTGGTCACGTAGTCATTCGCGCCGCCATCCAGCGCCTCGACTTTCTGCCCTTCGCTGGCGCGCACCGACAGCACCAGCACCGGCGCTGTCGCCCATTCGCGAAATTCGCGCAGCACTTGCTGGCCGTCCATGTCCGGCAGGCCGAGGTCGAGCACCAGCAGATCGGGCTTGTTCAGCGCCGCCTGGGCCAGGCCTTCGGCACCGGTGCCGGCCTCGAGTACTTTGTAGCCTTGGGACGCCAGGCTGATGCGCAGGAACTTGCGGATCTGCGGCTCGTCATCGATGACCAAAATGGTCGCGGTCTGGCTCATGAATTCACATCGACAGAAAAGAGTGGCAAGAGAGTAGCGCAGTCGGATTCAGGCTTCACCGTCCATCCCCGGCTGCGTCTGCAGTGGCAGGTGCAGGGTGATGCATGTGCCACGGCCATCAATACCGTCGGCAACGCTGATGCGCCCGCCGTGCGCGCCGACCATGCCCTGACAGATCGCCAGCCCCAGACCCGTGCCCTGGCCGCCACGATCACCGCGCGCGGCGGTGTAGAACATGTCAAAAATCTTCGCCCGCTCGTCTTCGGGAATCCCCGGCCCCTCGTCGCTGACCGAGAAAAAAATCTCCTGATCGTCCGCACCCGCGTTGAGTTGCAAGCGGCCGTGAACGGGTGAAAAGCGCGCGGCGTTTTCCAGCACGTTGACCAGCGCTTGCTCGATCAGCGCCGCGTGCACGTACAGCAGCGGCAATTCGGCCGGCACGTCGGTGCTGACCTGCAACGGCGCGAGCACCGCGCGCAAGCGGTTGAGCGAACTGCCGACGATGTCTGCTGGCGACACCCAGTCGCGCGCCAGTTTCAGTGCGCCGTGGCCAAGTCGGGTCATGTCGAGCAGGTTCTGGATGTAACGGTCGAGGCGCTCGGCTTCATCCCGGGTGCCTTCGAGCAGCTCGCGGCGATCCTCCAGCGGGATCGCTTCGCCGAGTGCGAGCAGGCTGTCGATGCTGCCGCGCATGGCGGTCAGCGGCGTGCGCAGATCGTGAGACACCGAGGCCAGCAAGGCACTGCGCAACTGTTCGGTTTCGCCGTGCAGGCGCGCGGCTTCCAGATCGTCGGCCAACTGCGCGCGCGCCAATGCCTGCGCCAGCGGCTGGCTCAACGCGGTGAGCAGTCGACGGCGCTGGCCGCTCAAGGTCTGGCCCTCTTTTGCGCACACACCGAGCAGCGCCAACGGCCCGTCCTCGACCGACAACGGCCACCACCACCAACGCCCGAACGGCAGCGTGCCGGTGCCCATGCCCGCCGGTTGATCGTGCTGCCACGCCCAATCGGCGGCGGCGCGCTCGGCCTCGGTGAATTGCAGCGGGCCGCCAGTCTCGACTTTCCAACCGCCCTGACCGTCGCGATTGAGCAGGCACAGTTGCAGATCGTTCCAGCCGTTGAGGTGCTGCGCGGCGGCGCTGACCACGGCCTGGCGATCGGTGGCGGCGGTGAGCTTGCGCGACAGGTCGAGCAGTTCGCTGGTTTCCTCCTGGGTGTCGCGCAAGGCCTGCAACTGTCGGCGCTGGCGCGCTGCGAGGTTACCGGTGAGCGCCGCCATCAGCAGGAAAAACAGCAAGGTCAGGACGTCTTCTTCGCGCTGAATGCTGAAAGAGAAATTCGGCGGAATGAATAAAAAGTCGTAGGTCAGAAACGACAGCGCGGCACACGCCAGCGCCGGGCCGAGACTGCTGCGCACCGCCACCAGCAACACCGCGGCGAGGAACACCAGCGAAATGTTCGGCAACGGTAATACGCTGGACACCGCCCACGCCAGCGCCGTCGCCAACAGCGTCGCAACCAGTGCCAATGCGTAGTCGAACCACACCAGCGTCAGCGGACTGCGGGCCTGCGGTTGCTGGGGTTGTTCATCACTGTCGAGAACATTGATTTCCAGCCCGTGAGCCTGACGCAACAGCCGCGCAGCGAGTCCCCCACCCACCAAGCGTCGACGCAGACGCGGCCGCGACTGGCCGACCAGCACCAGACTGGCGCGACGTTCGGCGGCGTGCTGGATCAAAGTCTTCGCCACCTCGCCGGCACGCAGCAGCACCACTTCGCCACCGAGGCGTTCAGCCAGTTGCTGGGCACTTTGCAGGCGCAGGCGCGATTGCTCGTCGCGCACCCTGCCATTGTCGACATGCACCAGGCTCCACGGCAAATGCCGACGTTGAGCAACGCGACTGGCGTGGCGCACCAGACGCTCAGCCTGCGCATCGCCATCGACGCCGACCAGCAAGCGCCCGCGCACGGCCGGCGCGGCCTGACCGAGCTGGCGATAACCCTGCGCCAGATCGTTATCGACCTGTGCGGCGGCGGTTTGCATCGCCAGTTCGCGCAACGCGGTGAGGTTGGTCTGGGTAAAAAAGGCGTCGATGGCGGCGCGGGCTTGCTCTGGGACATAGACCTTGCCTTCGCGCAGACGCTCGAGCAATTCACGCGGGGGCAGGTCGATCAGCAGCAGTTCGAAGGCTTCTTGCAGAACCCAGTCCGGCAGGGTTTCGCGGACCTGCACACCGGTGATGCCGCGCACCTGATCGTTGAGGCTTTCCAGATGCTGGACGTTGACCGTGGTGAACACGTCGATGCCGGCGGCGAGCAGTTCCTGAATGTCCTGCCAGCGCTTGGCGTGACGGCTGCCGGGGGCGTTGCTGTGCGCCAGTTCGTCGACCAGCACCAGTTTCGGTCGCGCCGCGAGGATGCCGTCGAGGTCCATTTCTTCGAGCATCACGCCACGGTATTCCGAGCGCAGCAGCGGTTGCTGCGGCAGGCCGCCGAGCAGCGCTTCGGTTTCGGCGCGGCCGTGGGTTTCGACCACCCCGGCAAGGACTTTCACGCCTTGGCGAAGCTGTGTGTGGGCAGCCTGGAGCATGGCGTAGGTCTTGCCGACACCGGGCGCGGCGCCGAGGAACACCTTCAGCCGGCCACGGCCGTCACGGGGCAGGTCTGCTAACAGCGCGTCGGCGCGGCCGGAGTCGCTCATGCTGGTCTCTTTTCCTGATATTGGTGCGGTGAGGGTGATGGCGCCATCGCCAGCAGGCTGGCTCCCACAGGGGAATGTGGTCACCTGTGGGAGCCAGCCCTGCTAGCGAATGGCGGCGCCGCCGATTCAGAGTTGTTGCAGCGCCATGTTCAGCTCCAGCACATTCACCACCGGCGGCCCCACCAGCGGCTGTTCGATGTGCGCATCGAGCAACTGCTGCACCGTCGACAGCGGCAGATTGCGCGCCTGCGCGACACGCGCCAGTTGATAGGCAATTGCCGCCGGTGGCAAGTGCGGATCGAGGCCGCTGGCCGAGGTGGTCAGTAACGCCAGCGGCACCGGGCCCTGGCCGGGAACCTGCAATTTCCGGGCGTCGTTGATCACCCGCGTGGCGAGCACCGGATTGCTCGGGGCGAGGTTGCTGGCGCTGCTGGAAACGGTGGCGAAGGCGCCGGCGGATGGCCGTGGGTGAAACCACGCATCGCCGCTGAAATCCTGGGCGATCAGTGAGGAGCCGCGGACTTTACCGTCGGCGTCACGCACCAGACTGCCATTGGCTTGCTCAGGGAAGGCCACCTGGGCAATGCCGGTGACCGCCAGTGGATAGGCGATGCCGGTGACCAGGGTCATCAGCACCAACAGGCTCAGGGCCGGACGTAGCATTGTGGACATTTATTGATCCTCGAATTCGTTGGGCAAACTTTTGGTGGGGTGTCAGGGAGATCTTTTCCCCCTCACCCCAGCCCTCTCCCCCAAGGGGGCGAGGGGGGAAGGGAGCCGATCTTCATACTTTTCAAAACCCGGGCTCGACTCGGAACTTCAAGTCGACGTACCTCTCGCAAACACCTCGGTCAGTCCCCTCTCCCCCCGGGAGAGGGCTAGGGTGAGGGGCTCTTTTCAGCCTCACACCAGATGCAACGCCGTGAGCAGCATGTCGATCGCCTTGATCCCCACGAACGGCACCAGAATTCCGCCCACGCCATAGATCAACAGATTGCGCCGCAACAACGCCGCCGCACTCGCCGCCTGCACTCGCACGCCACGCAGTGCCAGCGGAATCAGCACGACAATGATCAAGGCGTTGAACACAATCGCCGACAGAATCGCGCTCTGCGGGCTGGTCAGCTGCATGATGTTCAGCACGCCCAGTTGCGGATAGATCGCGGCGAACAGCGCCGGCAGGATGGCGAAGTATTTGGCCACGTCGTTGGCAATGGAAAAGGTAGTCAGCGCGCCACGGGTTACCAGCAATTCCTTGCCGATCTGCACCACGTCGAGCAGCTTGGTCGGGTCGCTGTCGAGGTCGACCATGTTCGCCGCTTCGCGCGCTGCCTGCGTGCCGTCATTCATCGCCATGCCAACGTCAGCCTGGGCCAGCGCTGGCGCGTCGTTGGCGCCGTCGCCGCACATCGCGACCAGGCGACCGTCGTTCTGCTCGTGACGAATGCGCGCGAGTTTCTTCTCCGGTGTGGCTTCGGCAAGCACGTCATCGACGCCCGCTTCTGCCGCAATCGCCGCAGCGGTCAGCGGGTTGTCGCCGGTGACCATTACCGTGCGGATCCCCAGTTTGCGCAGTTCGGCAAAACGCTCGCGAATGCCCGGTTTGACCACGTCCTTGAGGTGGATCGCACCGAGCAGTTTGCCGTCGGCGCAGACCAGCAACGGCGTGCCGCCGCTCTGGGCGATCTTGTCGATTTCCCGCGACAGCGCCGGGGCCAGATCGGCGCGTTGCTGCCCGAGGAAGGTCAGCAACGAGTCCACCGCGCCCTTGCGATAGACGCGGCCCTGATAGTCGATACCCGACAAACGCGTTTCGGCACTGAATGGCACCACCGTCAGGACTTCCAGCGCCGGCTCAGGCTGCGGATGCAGACCGCGCAAGTACTCGACGATGGATTTGCCTTCCGCAGTTTCGTCGCCCAGCGAGGCAAACAACGCGCCCTCGGCCAGATCACGTGCCGACACACCCGGCGCGGCGTACACCGCGCTGCAACGGCGGTTGCCGAAGGTGATGGTGCCGGTCTTGTCGAGCAGCAGCACATGCACATCGCCTGCGGCTTCCACCGCGCGACCGGATTTGGCGATCACGTTGAGGCGCACCAGCCGATCCATCCCGGCAATGCCGATGGCCGAAAGCAGGCCGCCGATGGTGGTTGGAATCAGCGTGACCAGTAACGCCACCAGAAACACCAGCGGCAGGCTGCCGTTGGCGAAGTGAGCGAACGGTTGCAGGGTGACCACCACCAGTAGAAAGATCAGGGTAAGGCCGATCAGCAGAATATCCAGCGCGACTTCGTTCGGAGTCTTCTGGCGTTTCGCGCCTTCGACCAGTGCGATCATGCGGTCGAGGGTCGACTCGCCGGGGTTGGCGGTAATCCGCACCAGCAGCCAGTCGGACACCAGTCGCGTATTGCCGGTGACCGCCGAGCGATCACCGCCGGACTCGCGGATCACCGGCGCCGATTCACCGGTGATTGCCGCCTCGTTGACCGCCGCGATCCCTTCAATCACTTCGCCGTCGCCGGGGATCATCTCCCCCGCTTCGACGCGCACCACGTCACCCTTGCGCAGGTTGGCTGCGGGCATCACCTGGAAGCTGCCATCGGCCTGCCGGCGCCGGGCGCTGAGACCTTCGCTGCCTGCCTTGAGACTGTCGGCGCGGGCCTTGCCACGACCTTCGGCCAAGGCTTCGGCGAAGTTGGCGAACAGCACGGTGAACCACAGCCACAGGGCGATTTGTGCAGCCACCAGGGTCGACACATTGGCATCGGGAATGAAGCACAGCACCGTGGTGAAAATGGCGGTCAGTTCGACCACCAGCATCACCGGCGAACGCTTCAGCTGCCGTGGATCCAGCTTGACGAACGCTTGCACCAGTGCCGGGCGCCATAGGGCCGAGATCGCGGTTTTCGCTTGTTCCGGCGCTTTGGCCGCGACGGGTTTAATTGCGGGCATATTCATCGTCAGCTCCTCAGAAGCCCAGGCTCAGATGTTCGGCAATCGGGCCCAGCGCCAGGGTCGGCAGAAAGGTCAGGCCGCCCACCAGCAAAATGGTCACAGTCAGCAGGGTCACGAACAGCGGGCCGTGAGTCGGGAAGCTGTTCTGGCCGATCGGTGCGGTTTTCTTCATCGCCAGGCTGCCGGCCAGTGCCAGTACCGGGAGGATGTAGCCGAAGCGCCCGATCAACATGCCCAGGCCGAGCATCAGGTTGTGAAACGGCGTGTTCGCACTCAGGCCACCGAACGCCGAGCCGTTATTGGCGCCCGCCGAGGTGTAGGCGTAGAGCAACTGGCTGAAACCGTGCGGGCCGGGGTTGCTGATGGTCGCCGCCGGGCCAGGCAAGGCAGCGGCAATCGCACCGAGAACCAGCACGCTGACAGGCATCACCAACAGCGTGACCACGAGTAATTGCACTTCCCGCGCCTGGAGTTTCTTGCCGAGGTATTCAGGGGTGCGTCCGATCATCAGGCCGGCGAGGAACACCGCGATCAGCACGTTGAGCAACATGCCGTAGAGCCCGGCACCGACGCCGCCGAAGATCACTTCACCGACCATCATGTTGACCAGCGCGACCATGCCGCTCAGCGGGTTGAGGCTGTCGTGCATGCCATTGACCGAACCGTTCGACGCCGCCGTCGTGGTCACCGACCACAGCACCGTGGCGGTGGTGCCGAAACGCGCTTCTTTGCCTTCCAGCGGCGCAGTCTGCTCGACGGCGACATTGTTCAGGGTCGGATTTGGTTGATATTCGGCCCACAGCGAGGTCGCACCGCCGATCAGGAACAGCGCCAGCATGCAGGCGATGATCGCGCGGCTCTGGCGCAGATCCTTGACGTAGTGGCCGAAGGTGAACACCAGCGCCGCCGGAATCAGAATGATTGACGCGACTTCGAACAGGTTGCTCCAGGCCGTCGGGTTCTCGAACGGATGTGCCGAGTTGACGCCGAAGAAGCCGCCACCGTTGGTGCCCAGTTGCTTGATCGCAATCTGGCTGGCGGCCGGGCCGAGCGGGATCACTTGATCGACACCCTGCATCGTCACCGCGTTGACGTACTGCGCAAACGTCTGCGGCACGCCCTGCCAGACCAGATACAGCGCCAGCAACAGGCACAGCGGCAGCAGGCCGTAGAGGGTAGCGCGGGTCATGTCGACCCAGAAGTTGCCGAGGGTCTGCGCCGATTTGCGGCCGATGCCACGGCACAGCGCGACCAGCACGGCGAGGCCGGTGGCGGCGCTGACGAAGTTCTGCACAGTGAGGCCGACCATCTGGCTCAAGTAGCTTAGAGTCGCCTCACCGCTGTAGGACTGCCAGTTGGTATTGGTCATGAAACTGACCGCGGTGTTGAACGCCTGAGTCCACTCTTGGCCCGGCAAGTTCTGCGGGTTGAGCGGCAGGTGATCCTGGAACAGCAGAATCGCGAACAGCAACAGGAAACCGGCGAGGTTGAACGCGAGCAGCGCCAGCGTGTATTTCTGCCAGCTCTGCTCCACCTTCGTATCGACCCCGGCAATGCGATAGCAACCGCGCTCGACCGGACCGAGGATCGGCGTCAGCCAGGTGCGCTGGCCTTCCATCACCTTGTAGTAAAAGCGTCCCAGGAAAGGCGCGGGCAGCAAGACCAGCGCGAAGAAGCCGAGGATCAGCCAATAGTCATAACTGTGCATAGCCGCTCCTAGTTCCGGTCCGCGCGCAACAGCGCAACCAACAGATAAATGAACAGCCCCACTGCCAACAGCAATGACACCCCGTCCAGAACGCTCATGGAAGATCTCCGTGTAACGGCGTATTGCCGCGTGTGCGGTGATTGTCGGGAAGGAGGCTGTAAAGGAACGAGAGCGAGGGTAAGCGCGGGGCATAAAGAAAGCGTAAAGAGTGGTTTTATGCGGGGTTTACAGGCGGATTTCTTGTGTCTGTACAGGCCCCATCGCGAGCAGGCTCACTCCTACAGTTGGAATGCGATCCCCTGTAGGAGTGAGCCTGCTCGCGATAGCGGCATTCCCGCCAACATCGCACCCAACTGGCGCACAACACCAGCACGTCCAGCGCAGATCATCCCCGCTGCGACAGCTTTGAACTCATTACGACTTGTTTCAGCGTAATGGCACGCCCACTGCACACGCCCTCCCCCGAAGCTTTCCAATCCTTCAGGGAGCAAGCGCATGAACACACAACTCAAACCCACGCTGGGCACGCTGCACCTGTGGGGCATTGCCGTGGGGCTGGTGATTTCCGGGGAGTACTTCGGCTGGAGTTACGGCTGGGGCGTGGCCGGGACCCTGGGCTTTCTGGTCACCTCGTTCATGGTCGCGACCATGTACACCTGCTTTATTTTCAGCTTCACCGAACTGACCACCGCGATTCCCCATGCCGGCGGGCCGTTTGCCTACAGCCGCCGCGCTTTTGGTGAGAAAGGCGGATTGATCGCCGGTCTGGCAACGCTGATCGAATTCGTGTTCGCGCCGCCAGCGATTGCGCTGGCGATCGGCGCTTACCTGAATGTGCAGTTTCCAGCGCTCGACCCGAAACACGCTGCCGTTGGCGCCTATATCGTGTTCATGGGCCTGAACATTCTCGGCGTGAAACTGGCCGCAACGTTCGAACTGATCGTCTGCGTGCTGGCGGTGGCTGAACTGCTGGTGTTCATGGGCGTGGTCGCCCCGGCGTTCAGTTTCAGCAACTTCGCCCTCAACGGCTGGGCAGGCTCGGATGTTTTCGGCGCACCGGCGATTGCCGGCATGTTCGCGGCGATTCCGTTCGCCATCTGGTTCTTCCTCGCCATCGAAGGCGCGGCGATGGCGGCGGAAGAAGCCAAAGACCCGAAACGCACGATTCCCAAGGCGTACATCAGCGGCATCCTGACCCTGGTATTGCTGGCGATGGGGGTGATGTTCTTCGCTGGCGGCGTCGGTGACTGGCGCACCCTGGCCAATATCAACGACCCGCTGCCGCAAGCGATGAAAACCGTAGTCGGCGACAACTCCGGCTGGCTGCACATGCTGGTGTGGATCGGCCTGTTCGGCCTGGTTGCCAGCTTCCACGGCATCATCCTCGGCTACTCTCGGCAGTTCTTCGCCCTCGCCCGCGCCGGGTATCTGCCGGCGTCGCTGGCGAAACTGTCGCGCTTTCAGACACCGCACCGCGCAATCATCGTTGGCGGCATCATCGGCATCGCGGCGATCTACAGCGATGGCCTGATCAACCTCGGCGGCATGACGCTGACCGCAGCGATGATCACCATGGCCGTGTTCGGTGCCATCGTGATGTACATCATGAGCATGCTCAGCCTGTTCAAACTGCGTAAATCCGAACCTAATCTGGAACGTACCTTCCGTGCGCCGTGCTATCCGCTGGTACCAATGATCGCGTTGGTACTGGCAGTGGTCTGCCTGGTGGCGATGGCGTGGTTCAACACGCTGATCGGCCTGATTTTCCTGGGTTTCATGGCGGTTGGATTCGGGTATTTCATGATGACGGGTCAATTGCGCGCCGATGCGCCGGCGGATGCGATGTTGACCGGTCTGTAACGCGCTCGGGTGTGCCGGGCAGAAGCGGCCTAGAATGGAACCACTGCGAAGTCGTTTCGCTCAAATGTGGTATGCAGCGTCGCACGGCGAAATCCTCGCCCGTCGAGCTGCCCTTGAGGAGAGCCGTTATGCCCTGGTATGCCTGGTTGATTCTGGTCGTTGCGATCGGCTCGATTGTTGGCGGATTGATGATGTTGCGTGACACCGCCAACAAGGTCGAACTGACCGATGAAGAACGCAAGCGCGTCGCACAACGCAATGCCGAAGCCGACGCCAAGGACGCACAGGATCGCTGACATCAACCCCGCCCGATCGGCGGGGTTTGCATTTATATAGCCATTGGCTCTGACCGCAGGCTTTTAAGAAGTAGAAGTACAGTCACCATCTAATTTTCCTTGGTTAAGATGCGTGCATTGTTGCGGAGAGTTCCCGATGCGTTATTCGCAGGACCATAAAGCCCAGACCCATCAGCGCATCATCAAGGAAGCCTCGGCGCGCTTTCGCAAGGACGGCACCGGCGCCACCGGCCTGCAACCTCTGATGAAAGCGCTGGGGCTGACCCATGGCGGTTTCTATTCACATTTCAAATCCAAGGACGATCTGGTGGAGAAGGCCCTGCAGGAGGCCGGTAATCAGGTCGACGGCTTGTGCGCAGAGATTTTCGCTCAGGACAATGCACTGGATCTGTTCATCGAGACCTATCTATCGGAGTGGCATCAAACATCACCCGATGAAGGCTGCCCGCTGCTGACCATTTCCTCCGAACTGGGCCTGCGCGGGCAACCGAGCCCCACCAGTGATGGAGTGCTCAACGCACGGCTGACGCAAATCGAGAACAGTCTCGACGGCGAAAACAATGCAGAGCGCGCCATCGTCATCATGTCGACCCTGGTCGGCGCGTTGCTGCTGTCACGCAGCGTCGCGGATGCCGGGTTTGCGCAACGCATTCTCGACGTCACCCGCGACCACCTGAAGAACCGCGACTAGGCCTGCCAGCGCTTGAACAACACGCTTGCATTGACCCCGCCAAAACCGAAGCCATTGGACAACGCATACTCGATCGGCATGGAACGCGCCTGGCCATGGACAATGTCCACCCCTGCACTCGCCGAGTCCGGGTTGTCGAAGTTCAGCGTCGGCGATACCACCTGGTCACGAATCGCCAATAGCGTGAAAATCGCTTCAAGACCGCCTGCAGCACCGAGCAAGTGGCCGGTAGCGGATTTGGTCGAAGTGACAGCGATTTTGTTTTCGGCACCGAACACCGCCTTGATCGCCGCCAGTTCGCCAAGATCGCCTACAGGCGTCGACGTCGCATGAGCATTCAGATGCTGGACCTGAGCCGGCTCGATAGCGGCCTGCGCCAACGCCAGCTCCATCGCACGGCGTGCCCCGCTGCCATCTTCCGGCCCGGCGGTCAGGTGGTAAGCGTCGGCACTGGTGCCGTAGCCGACCAGTTCGGCTAACGGTTGTGCGCCACGTGCCAAGGCATGTTCGAGTGATTCGATGACCAGCAGTCCGGCCCCCTCGCCCATCACGAATCCGTCACGACCGCTGTCGAACGGTCGCGATGCGCGCTCAGGCGTGTCGTTGTAACCGCTCGACAGCGCCCGCGCTGCGGCGAAGCCAGCAAGACTGACACGGTCAATGCAGGCTTCTGCCCCGCCGCACACCGCAATGTCTGCTTCACCGGAACGGATCAACCGTGCCGCATCGCCGATCGCCTGGACGCCCGCCGCGCATGCTGTGACCGGCGCGCCCAGAGGCCCTTTCAGCCCATGCTGGATCGAGACATGACCGGCGGCAAGATTAACCAGAAACGACGGAATGGTGAATGGCGACAAACGCCGAGGGCCGCGGCTGTCAGTGGTGCGCACCGCATCGGCGATCGCACCGAAGCCACCGACACCGGAGCCGATGATCGTCGCCGTGCGCTCTCGGTCCTTGTCTTCTTGCGGATGCCAGCCGGCCTGCTCCAGCGCTTGTCTTGCCGCCTCCATGGCGAACAGGATGAAGCGGTCCATCTTCTTCTGCTCTTTCGGCGCAGTGGCGCGATCCGGATCGAAACCGGCTTCGGCATCCTCCTCCTGGGTTGGCACACGACCGCCAACACGCGCAGGCAAGTCAGCAACCACCGCGTCCGGCAGGTTGCGCAGCCCCGAGCGTCCGGCCAGCAAACGCTGCCAGACCACTTCGACACCACTGCCCAACGGCGAAACCAGACCCATGCCTGTAACCACAATTCGACGCGAATCCATACCCTGCTGACCTCCGATCAAGATTTGTAGCGTTGTGCCGCGGAACTGCGCGACAAGTTCGGCACCATGACGTGGCGTGCGGCGACGAATGCCTGCCATTCACCCGCATCAGGCAGCGAAGGAATAGTGATCAACTCGCCCTGATCCAGCCCGGCCAGCGCCGCATCGACCATTTCTTCCGCCTCCATGATCATCTCCGCCGGGATGCCGCTGGCATCGGTACCCGAGCGCGCCCAGATTTCAGTGCGCGTCACACCGGGCAACACAGCCTGAACCTGCACGCCGGTGCCATCGAGCTCGGTATGCAGCGACTGTGTCAGGCTCAGCACATAGGCCTTGCTCGCGCTGTAGGTGGCATTGAAACGTTCAGGAAACAGCGCCACCACCGAGGCGATGTTGATAATCGTCCCACGGCCGGCCTTGGCGAAACTGGCAGCGGCAGCCGATGCCAAGCGAGTGACGGCGGTGATATTCAGCTGGATCAGTTGCTCCAATTGCTCCATATCAGCGTTGGCCAACAAGCCGTTTGCCGCAACACCGGCATTATTGACCAGCAGGCTGATGCTTGAATCACTGCGCAGTCGTTGCTCGAGTTTGAGCACATCGTCCCTTTGCGTCAGATCCGCTTTCAACACCTCTACCTGAACACCGTGTGCATCACGCAAGCGGCTCGCGGCATTTTCCAGACGCTCCTGATCACGGGCGACCAACAGCAGATCGAATCCGCGTGCTGCCAGACGTTGGGCGTAGATGGCACCGATACCCGACGAGGCGCCGGTCACGAGCGCTGTACCTTGATACGTTGCAAAATTCATGAGAGTGCTCCAACAGGACTGGGCGGGAAGGCTGTAGATCGCGCCGGCATGACCGAACGGTAGATTATTATAGGCATAATCTTACCGACATATGATAGCCGTAATTTTAACTTGGCGATGAATTGCCGTCCTGTTGAGCCCATCAGCTCGTCACCGCACAAAATCAAAAAAGGCCGGTCAATGACCGGCCTCCTGGCGTTGAACATTCAGCTTAGTTGACTTCCAGCCTGTCGC
>NZ_JBUDGD010000027.1:0-67736 GCF_055484735.1 Pseudomonas sp. 15C
GCGTAGCGACCGTCTGGCGCAGCCAGACACAGCGGAAGGAGGTGCAGCGAAGCAAACCGTAGCCGCTGCGCCCGGATCGATCCCGGAGCGAAGGGACCCCGAGCTTGCGAGGGGCCGGACGTAGGAGCAAAGCCTTTTGGTTCCTTTTTGGCGTCTGAAAAAGGGACTCGCCGTAAGGGCGAAACCGCCAGAAGCAGCACCCGAAGCAACGGATATTCACCCAAGACACCAAGAGCCTGGTCGGCCCAAAGGCCGCCACGGCCCAAAAAAAAAGGGGCAACCGAAGTCGCCCCAAAATGCCTTGCGTGCCCATCAACCCAGAAGAACTCACTTGCGCCGCTTATGCGCATCCTTCCAGATAAAAAATCCAAACCCTGCAAAAAACAGCACCATCAGCCCAACCGTCAGGACCCCGGCAAACACCACGTTATCGAAAAACATGACTGGCCTCCTGGCCCCTGCTTTACTGCGATGAGTGCAAATTAGCAGACACACAGACACGCACATTGACCAGGATCAATGTCCGCAACAAAGAGAGAAACGAGGGGAAAACTAAATGACCTGCGTCAAAGAACGCAGGGGAGATCAGCGCTTTTTCGGCTTGTTCTTCGACTTTTTCCTGGCTTTCCCCAACGGCATCGCCTGCTCGAACGCCTGGCGGACTTCGTTCAGGCGCTTCTCGTTGAGGTCATGCACACGCTTGGCGCGCTCGCTGCTGAGGTCGATCAGTTTGTCGTCTTGGCTCATGGCATCAGTACATCGAAGAAAAAGAACACAACTGCCACATCACCGGCAGGACTGCGCCCATCATGCCGCCTGACGCCGGCGCTGACCAGCCACACCGGCACCGCAATCAAATCTCGATATCGACCCACAACCCCTGACGCGGCTGATCGTCCATCAGCGGTACCACTGGCACGGTGTTGTCGGCATTGAGTTCGGTACCGGGTACGGCCAGATGTTCTTCCGGGTCTTCATCGGCCTCGCGACGCCGACGCTCGCGCTCCTGCTGGCGGCGCTGTTCCTCGCGCAGCAACAGGCCATCCTCTTCGGGATTGCGTTTTTGCAGATCGATCGTGCTTTCGTTGGAGCTTTCCTGCACCGGCACCACCGGAGGGATGTCCGGCCGCTGGCGGATCGGATCCTGCTGGGAAGTGATCGGCACGGCGCTCAAGGGGAGCATCGGTGGCAACATATATAGGTCTCCTGTGTGCAGGCTATCGGCTGCGGTACAGGCGCCTTGAGCCGCCCGTCGCAAACTTGTGACCCGGTTGGCACCCACAGGTGCCCCGCCGCTGGAAAAAACCGACGCCTGACGCTCCGGTACCCGCTTGCAGCTTGCAGCTAAAAGCTCGCCACTGCTCCTATTCCTTTGGCCCTGAAGCCGTCATTCCGTTAAGATAGCCCGCTTTTTCAAGGTGGGAGTCAGGCAGCATGGCGCAGCAGTATCAACCGGGGCAACGCTGGATCAGTGACAGCGAAGCAGAGCTTGGTTTAGGCACCGTTCTGGCACAGGACGGCCGCTTGTTGACCGTGCTTTACCCGGCCACTGGCGAAACCCGCCAGTACGCGCTACGGAATGCGCCCCTGACCCGCGTGCGGTTCTCGCCGGGTGACAGCATCACCCACTTCGAAGGCTGGAAGATGACCGTGCAGCAAGTCGACGACGTCGACGGGCTGATGGTCTATCACGGTCTCAACGCGCAGAACGAAGCCGTCACCCTGCCGGAAACCCAGCTGTCGAACTTCATTCAGTTCCGTCTGGCCAGTGACCGTCTGTTCGCCGGGCAGATCGATCCGCTGCCGTGGTTCTCCCTGCGCTACAACACCCTTGAACACACCAGCCGCCAGTTGCAGTCCTCGCTCTGGGGCCTGGGCGGCGTGCGCGCACAGCCGATCGCACACCAGTTGCACATCGCCCGTGAAGTCGCCGACCGTATCGCGCCGCGGGTACTGCTGGCCGACGAAGTAGGCCTGGGTAAAACCATCGAAGCCGGTCTGGTGATCCACCGCCAACTGCTGTCCGGCCGCGCCAACCGCGTGCTGATCCTCGTTCCGGAAAACCTCCAGCACCAGTGGCTGGTGGAAATGCGCCGCCGTTTCAACCTGCAGGTCGCGCTGTTCGACGAAGAACGCTTCATCGAAAGCGATGCCACCAACCCGTTCGAAGACACGCAACTGGCGCTGGTCGCGCTGGAATGGCTGGTCGACGACGAAAAGGCTCAGGACGCACTGTTCGCTGCCGGTTGGGATCTGCTGGTGGTCGACGAAGCCCACCACCTGGTCTGGCACGAAGAAAAAGCCAGCCCGGAATACTCGCTGGTCGAACAACTGGCCGAAGTCATTCCCGGTGTGCTGCTGCTCACCGCCACCCCGGAACAACTCGGTCAGGACAGCCACTTCGCCCGTCTGCGCCTGCTCGACCCGAACCGTTTTCATGATCTGGCGGCGTTCCGCGCCGAGAGCGACAACTATCGCCCGGTCGCCGAAGCGGTTCAGGAACTGCTCGACAAGGGCCGCCTCTCGCCCGCAGCGCACCAAACCATTCACGGTTTCCTCGGCAACGAAGGCGAAGCCTTGCTGACCGCGGTCAACGATGGCGACACCGAAGCCAGCGCGCGTCTGGTGCGTGAATTGCTCGATCGCCACGGCACTGGCCGCGTGCTGTTCCGTAACACCCGTGCGGCCGTGCAGGGTTTCCCGGAGCGCAAGCTGCACCCCTATCCACTGCCATGCCCCGACGAATACCTCGAACTGCCGTTGGGCGAGCATGCCGAGCTGTATCCGGAAGTCAGCTTCCAGTCCCAGCCGGAGGCCAGCGAAGAAGAACGCTGGTGGAAATTCGACCCGCGCGTCGAGTGGCTGATCGACCAGCTGAAGATGCTCAAGCGCACCAAAGTGCTGGTGATCTGCGCCCACGCTGAAACCGCAATGGATCTGGAAGACGCCCTGCGTGTGCGCTCCGGCATCCCGGCCACGGTGTTCCACGAAGGCATGAACATCCTTGAGCGTGACCGCGCCGCGGCCTACTTCGCCGACGAAGAGTTCGGCGCGCAAGTGCTGATCTGCTCGGAAATCGGCAGTGAGGGTCGCAACTTCCAGTTCGCTCACCACCTGGTGCTGTTCGATCTGCCGTCGCACCCGGACCTGCTCGAGCAGCGTATCGGTCGTCTCGACCGGATCGGCCAGAAGCACATCATCGAACTGCACGTGCCGTACCTGGAAACCAGCCCGCAAGAGCGCCTGTTCCAGTGGTACCACGAGGCGCTGAACGCATTCCTCAATACCTGCCCAACCGGCAATGCCTTGCAGCATCAGTTCGGCCCGCGCCTGCTGCCGCTGCTCGAAGAAGCCGACGACGGCGAGTGGCAAGCGCTGATCGACGAAGCACGCGCCGAGCGTGAGCGTCTGGAAGCCGAGCTGCACACTGGTCGCGACCGTCTGCTGGAACTCAACTCCGGTGGCGCTGGCGAAGGTGAAGCGCTGGTCGAGGCGATCCTTGAGCAGGACGACCAGTTCGCCCTGCCGATCTACATGGAAACCCTGTTCGACGCGTTTGGCATCGACAGCGAAGACCATTCGGAAAACGCCCTGATCCTCAAGCCGAGCGAGAAAATGCTCGACGCCAGCTTCCCGCTGGGCGACGACGAAGGCGTGACCATCACCTACGACCGTAACCAGGCGCTGTCGCGTGAGGACATGCAGTTCATCACCTGGGAACACCCGATGGTGCAGGGCGGCATGGACCTGGTGCTGTCCGGCTCGATGGGCAACACCGCCGTCGCACTGATCAAGAACAAGGCGTTGAAACCGGGCACCGTGTTGCTGGAACTGCTGTATGTCAGCGAAGTGGTCGCCCCGCGTTCGCTGCAGCTGGGCCGCTACCTGCCGCCGGCAGCGCTGCGCTGCCTGCTCGATGCCAACGGTAACGACCTGTCGCCACGGGTATCCTTCGAAACCCTCAACGATCAACTGGAAAGCGTGCCGCGGGCCAGCGCCAACAAGTTCATCCAGGCCCAGCGCGATCAGTTGACGCCACGGATCAACGCCGGCGAAGACAAGATCGCCCCGCGTCATGCCGAGCGTGTGGCCGAGGCGCGTCGTCGCCTGGCCGCCGACACCGACGAAGAACTGGCGCGTCTGACCGCATTGCAGGCGGTCAACCCGACCGTGCGTGACAGCGAACTGGAAGCGTTGCGCACTCAGCGCGAGCAGGGTCTGGCGATGCTGGATAAAGCGGCGTTGCGTCTGGAAGCGATTCGGGTGCTGGTGGCGGGCTAACCGCTCCGCTCCACCGCTGAAAACAACAAGGCCCGCAGCGATGCGGGCCTTTTGTTTGCCTGTAATTTATTAGCTGAAGCTGATGGCCTCATCGCTGGCAAGCCAGCTCCCACAGGTTTCGGGTTGTTTACAGATTATGTGTACGACTCGGTCACTGTGGGAGCTGGCTTGCCAGCGATTACGGTCAGGCAGTCGCCGCCGCAGCACCTGGCTCAACCACAGCCACCAACCCCTCCTTCATCCGCTGCGCATCCCGCACAAAACACCGCGAGGCCAGAAACAGAAACACCATGGTCAGAAACAGCGCCACCGGAATCAGGTACATCGCGTCATGCAAGCCGACCGCCTTGAACGCTTCGGTCATCTGTTCCGCCCCCGCCGACAGCATCGCCGTGTGCGCAAAATGGTCCGACAAACCACCGACCACCACCGGCCCCAAACCACCGCCGAGCAGATACAGCCCGGCAAAGAACAACGCCATCGCCGTCGCGCGCAGGCGCGGTTCGACAACGTCCTGAATCGCCGTGTACACGCAGGTGTAGAAGTTATAGGCGAACAGCCAGCCAACACTGAACACTGCGACGAACACGCCGATCTCGATTCGCCCGGCATGCAGCGCCCACGCCGTGCACAGGGTCGAGATGATCAGACTGAACGCCGCAAACAGCAGTCGCCCGCTGGCCACGCGCTGGTGAATCTTGTCAGCGATCCAGCCGCCCAAGGTCAGCCCGACCAGCCCGGTCACGCCGACAATGATCCCGGTGGCCACCGCCGCTTCCTGCAACGGCATGAGGAAGAAGCGTTGCAGCATCGGCACCAGAAACGAGTTGCAGGCATAGGTCGCGAAGTTGAAGCACAGCCCGGCCATGACCAGCCACAGAAACGTCGGCACCGCCAGCACGCGACGAATTGGCTTGTCGACTTTCTCTTGCGAGACTTGCACGGTTTCCGCCGCGCCGCGCTTGGGTTCCTTGATGAAGAACATGAACACCGCAAGGATCAGCCCCGGCACCGCGGCGATAAAGAACGGCGCGCGCCAGCTGTCGAACGCCTTGACCATCGCGCCGATGGTGAAGAACGCCAGCAGCAGCCCAAGCGGCAAGCCAAGCATGAAAATGCCCATGGCCCGCGCCCGACGGTGCGCCGGAAACAGATCGCCGATCAGCGAGTTGGCCGCTGGCGCATAACTGGCTTCGCCGATGCCGATGCCCATGCGCACGATCAGGAAGCTCCAGAAACTGCCGACCATACCGTTGACCGCAGTCAGTGCACTCCAGGTCGCCAAACCCCAGCCCATCAGTTTGCTGCGTGAACCGGTGTCGGCCATGCGCCCGAGTGGCAGGCCGGCAATGGCGTAAACGATGGTGAAGGCAGTGCCGATGATGCCCAGCTGAAAGTCGCTGAGGTGCCATTCCATGCGGATAGGTTCGATGATGATCGCCGGAATGGTACGGTCGAAGAAATTGAACAGGTTGGCGAGGAACAGTAAAAACAGAATGCGCCAGGCATTCGCCGCTTGGGTCGAGTTCTGCATGGGTCCGTCTCTTTATTGTTATGGGGCTTCACTGCCAGCGCGTTCGAGCCCGGAACCTGCAATCTAGTCAGCCGCGCGAGGGCTGTCTGTGATCATTCGTCAGCCTGATATCGGCCCATCGCACTGTAACGAAACGTAAGCCCTTGATAACGCTGAAATCCCCTGCCATACGGGGCTTTCACGGCAAAATCCGGGCACAAAAAAATACTTTCGCGCCCCCCTTCCCAAGTCCATGGCAAAGCCTAGAATGGCCGCCGGATCCGTCCGGATCTGCCGATCAATCCCTTTGATACCCTCGCCCATGTCTGAAGTCAGTCCGTGTCTGAATTGCGGTGCCTGCTGTTCCCATTTTCGCGTGTCTTTTTTCTGGGGTGAATGCGCATCCTCCGGCGGTACGGTACCTGATGAACTGGTCGAGCAAATCACCCCGAGCCGTGTGGCAATGATCGGCACTGATCGCAAACCCACGCGCTGCATCTCGCTGGCAGGGGAAGTCGGCAGCAAAGTAGCGTGCACGATCTATGAAAATCGCTCGAGCCCCTGCCGCGAATTCGAAGCGTCGTGGGAGAACGGTGAACACAACCCCGACTGCGACAAGGCCCGCGCCGCGCATGGTCTGCCGCCGCTTGACCCGCACTGGAACGATCTGCCACTTGAGCGTATTGCCTGAGTCTTAGCGCGAATCGCTATGATGCTAATGCCAAAATCATTAGCGCCAATGTGCCACTACCGCTTGCGCGCCGAAATCGGCCTCTATACTCCAGTCATTCGCCTGCGTTGATCGCGCAGTCAGGACGACTTCAGAGACGGGGCACGCTATGGAGTGGCTTGGTTTGCATTTTGTTACCGAGCTGCCGGCGCGCGGGCAGGTCATTCTCGATTGCAGCCACAATCCGTTGCTGGTGCTGGCGGCCTATCTGGTTGCCTGCGCGGCGAGTTTCGCGACGCTCGATATGGCCGAGCGTGTGGTGCATGCCGAGGATCTTGCCTCGCGGCGGCTCTGGCGCTGGATCGGTGCGACCTGTCTGGCCGGCGGCATCTGGGCCATGCACTTCATCAGCATGTTGGCTTTTCAGACGCCCATCGATATCGAGTATGACCTCGGCATCACCCTCTTCTCGTTACTGATCGCCCTGCTCGCCTCGTGGCTGGCCATGCAGACCCTGAGCGAGGTGCAGCCCAGTGCGCAGCGCTGCCTGAAAACGGCGTCGGTCATTGGCCTGGGTATCGCCGGCATGCATTACGTGGGCATGGCGGCGATGAAATCGAGCGCCAGCGCCTACTACCATCCGGGGCTGTTTGCGCTGTCGGTGCTGATCGCCATCGGCGCCAGTTTCGCCGCGCTGTGGGTCGCCCGCTATCTGAGCGAAGGCAGCGGCGTGGCCCATCAGTTGCTCAAATACAGCGCTGCGCTGATTCTCGGCGCAGGCATCATCAGCATGCATTTTACCGGCATGGCCGCGCTGGATCTGGTCATTGCCGAGGGTGGCCTGGCAGCGAGCGGCGGCGCAACCGGACATCTGCAACTGGGCCTGACCGTGGCGTTGATCATCCTGTTGATATTGGGCAGTGCAATCAGCGCCGCCCTCGCCGACAAGAAGCTGCAAAACAAGGAGCAAGACCTGCGCCGGGTCAACGCCCTGCTCAGCCAGCTCGATCAGGCGCGCATGTCGTTACAGCAAGCGGCCAATTACGACGCGCTGACCAATTTGATCAACCGCCGTGGCTTCAACCAGATGTTCGCGGAAAAACTCAGCCAGAAAACCAGCGAAGGCGGCATGCTCGCGGTGATGTTTCTCGACATCGATCACTTCAAACGGATCAACGACAGCCTCGGGCATGACGCCGGCGACGCGCTGCTCAAAGTCATCGCCCAGCACATCAAAAGCTCGGTGCGCAGCCACGAAGACGTGGTCGCGCGGTTCGGCGGTGACGAGTTCTGCATCCTGATCAGCCTGCACGACCGCGAAGAGGCACGCGGCATGGCGCAGCGCATCATGCTCAAGATGAAAGAGCCGATCGAACTGGCCGGCCGGCGCATGGTGATGACCACCAGCATCGGCATCAGCCTGTTTCCTGAAGACGGCACGACTTGCGAAGAACTGCTAAAACACGCCGACCTGGCGCTGTACCAGTCCAAAGGCGCGGGGCGCAATGGCCTGCACTTTTTCAATTCAAGCCTGAAAAACCGCGCCACCCTGGAATTGCAACTCGAAGAAGAACTGCGCCAGGCCCTGCGCGAAGAAAACGGCCTGACGCTGTACTACCAGCCGATCTTCGAGCTGAAAACCGGCCGTGTCACCAAGCTCGAGGCGCTGATTCGCTGGCAGCACCCGCTGCACGGTTTGCTGACCCCGGATCGTTTCATCGCCATCGCCGAGAGCAACGGCCTGATCGCCGAACTGGACAACTGGGTGTTACGGCGCGCCTGTCGCGATCTCGGCGAGCTATCCAGCCATGGCTGCGAGGAGCTGAAAATCGCCTGGAACTGCTCGCCGTTGAATCTGGCCCGCGAAGAGCTGGCCGATGAAATCGAACACGCCCTGCGCAGCGCCGGAGTGGCGCCGGAACGACTGGAGCTGGAGGTCACCGAAAATGCGCTGATGGGCAACATCGCCAACACCCTGGTGTTGTTGCGGCAGATTCGCGCGCTTGGCGTGTCGCTGTCGATTGACGACTTCGGCACCGGTTATTCGTCGCTGGCCTACCTCAAGCGCCTGCCGCTCAACACGTTGAAAATCGACCGCTCGTTCATCCTCGACATCCCCAAGGCCACGGCGGACATGGAAATCGTCCAGGCGATCATCGTCATGGCGCACACCCTGCACCTGCAGGTGGTCACCGAAGGCGTGGAAAGCCTGGAGCAGTACGAGTTTCTCGAGCGCTCGGGCTGCGATTTCATTCAGGGCTACTTGCTTAGCCGCCCAGTGCCGCTCAACGAGTTGCGCCCGGTGCTGGCGGAAATCAACCAGCGCAAGGCGTCGCCGGCGTTCAATCCGTTGCTGCTGGCGCGCGGTACATTTGCACCAGTGTCGCTGGGTCCTGCGCCAGATAGCCCTGCGCCCCATGCAGGCGCATCAGTTGTGCGGCCAATCCGCTGAGCGGCGTGGCCGAGCCCTGTTCACGGGAAAATTTCACTGCCGTGTCGAGATCCTTGAGCAACGTGCGCACGTGCCATTTGATCGGCTCGAAACGACTCTCGGCCATTTGCGGCGCAAGAATCTGCAGCGGTTTCGAATCGGCAAAACCGCCGGCCAGCGCTTCGGCAAGCAGGCTGGCATCGACCCCGGCCTGTTCGGCCAGCGCCACCACTTCGGCGATCACCAGCGCGTTGCAGGCGACAATCATCTGATTGCAGGCCTTGGTCACCTGGCCGGCACCGACGCCGCCCATGTGCGTGACGCGCTGGCCGAGACTCAGCAGCACCGGACGCACCCGCTCGAGATCCGCCGCCGCGCCGCCAACCATGATCGCCAGGCTGCCCGCCTCGGCCCCGACCACGCCGCCGGACACCGGGGCGTCCAGCCAGCCCATGCCGGCTCGCTGCGCCAGTTGCGCGGCCATCTCGCGGGTCGCCGTCGGTTCGAGGCTGGAAAAATCCACCAGCAGTTGTTCGTTTTTTGCGCGCTCGGCAATGCCGCCAGCACCAAACACCACCTCGCGCACCACCGCCGTGTCAGCCAGACACAACATCACGATGTCCGCGTGCTCGCACAGTTCGGCGGGGCTCGCCACTTGCCGGGCACCCGCCTCGACCAGTGCCGCGCACTTGGCCGGGTTTCGATTCCACACGGTCAACGGGTAGCCCGCCGCCAACAGACGCCGGCACATCGGCAAGCCCATCAGGCCGATTCCGGCAAACCCCAACGAAGGTCGCGTTGACATCATTTTGCCTCTTTTCCATTAAAGATCGCCGAATAATGGCCGATTCAACAACGATCAGGAAAGGATTCCCCCCAGCGACAGTCAGGCCACCGCGCTGACGCTCGGGCTCAATTCGCGCAAAAGACGCGAGATCCTATTCCGTGAGGTTCGCTGACATCGGTCATCGGGCCAACCCAGTCCAGGTACATGGCGCACCATGACATCCAAAAACAATCCTGCCACTGCGATTTCCGACCTGACCTCCAGCCCCGCCGCCAACAGCCCGACCAAGCCTGCGCAACCCGCGCGTCCGCTGTCGACCCAGCAATACCTGTACTTCACCGAAACCAATACCGACCGCATCCTCGATAACCTCGACGGCCTGCGCGATCTGGTGTTCCCGCGCCCGCCGCACCTGGAAGGCGATAACGAACAGCACAACGATCAGGAATTCCCTTCGGTGTGCCTGATCGGCCTCGGTCGCTGCGGCTCCAACATCGCCCTCGACGTCGCGGAGCTGGTGTACAACGCGCGCAAGTTCTACCTCAACGAATTCAACAACGAAGATCGCCCGGCCGATCGGCGTCTGGCCGACAAGGGCTACAGCCCGGCGCAGTGGATTAAAAACAACCTGCGCATCGGCACCAACAAATCGGCCAAACCGGTGTTTCTGGTCGAGCCGCTGGTGATGCTCGGCGACCTCGACAAGGACATCGCCGGGCGCATCCGCTTTTCCCGCAAGGGTGAGAAAAGCGGTTTCCTGCGCGACTACAGCAAGATGAAGATCATGGACTTGTCCGAAGTCCACGCCGGTGGCGCCGGTAACGCGCCGATCCTCGGCCAGTACCTGGCGAAGATCATCCTCAACAAGGACACCCAGCGTTTCTCCAGCCCCGACTGGAAAATGATCCACTCGTACCTGATCGACAGCTGCGGCATCAAAGCCAACCAGTCGCGCCTGTACTTTTCGATTTTCAGTGCCGGCGGCGGTACCGGTTCGGGCATGGCCTCCGAATTCGGTCTGGCCCAGCAGCACTCGTACATGAACAAGACGTTCGACACCAAGCCGATGGACGAACATGACGGCAAGAGCGGTCATTCGTTTGTATTCGAGCCGATCTTCACCAGCGGCATCTGCGTGCTGCCGAACATTTCTGATCACCGCAGTGAAATGTCCGAGGCGCTGCACATCAACGCCGGGCGCCTGCTGTGCAAATACCTTTCCGAGGAATGGGACTTCTCCTACAACTTCGCCAACGAAGACAGCAGCGAAGCCAGCGTCATGGGGCGGATTCGCCCGTGGAACGCGATGATGCTGATTTCCAACGACATCATGCGTTACGCCGAAGAAAGCGATGACGGCAACATCCAGAACATTGATGTCAATGCGATGGAGAAGCACGCCAACCAGTACATCTCGCAGCAGATCTTCAACATTCTCACCGCGCAGGCAGTGACCACCGACTACGACCAGAACTACTTCCGTCGCGCCGGCATCGACATCGGCGAGACCATTCGCCTGGACGCCAACGACCTGTTCATGAGCCTGGCCGGCCCGGTGGCGATCGCCTACGCCGAATCGGTGGTGCCGGAAACGCCGCCGCCGAGCAGCGACAAGTTCAAGGTCTTCGAAAAAGAGCCGCAGCGTCTGAACATCGACGATCTGTTTTTCCGCTCGATCGACCTGCCGCACTTCAACAAGGTCACCCAGGCCATCGAAGGCATCAGCCTGCTGCCGATCGAGTCCAAGCGCTATCGCGCGTCGCTGGAGCAGTACAAGAATTCCGGCTACGACGCCGCTGCCCTGCATGACCTGCACTTCTTCAAGAACTGCTCGTCGGTGGTCTCGATCGTTTCGCTGCCCAAGGACTACAAGCTGTCGTACATGGACCTGAACCGGCTGAAGACCCACCTCAACAGCCTGTTCCCCAACACCACGCTCAAGCGTTACGCGCTGGTGATCGGCGCTTCGGCGAACCTGTCGCTGACCACGCTGATTGCCAAGAGCCCGTGCCTGTCGGATGACTTCCTGACGTTGATCGTGGCATTCATCAAGCGTTGCTTCGCCAAGACCCCGTACCGTTTCGACGAGACGCTGGACAACTCGATTCTCGACTTCATCATTCAGGAAGAGTTTGACGAAGACCGCATCGATGATCTGCTCAACGAGTTCGAAAACCCGGCGAAGATTCTCGACACCAACTGGTACGCGATCAAACCGATGTACGAGAAGAAGTACCGCGAGCTGATCAACGACAAGGACAAGTTTGTTTCGATCAACGACATTCGCCTGTCGCGCGATTGTGTGAAGAAGTCGATCAAGTACCTGCGCGAGATTTACCGCCACCGGATTGGCAAGACCAAGGTGATTTCCCTGAATAACCATACCGGCAAGACTTATTCGGTCTGATCCACTACCGAGTCGCCCCCATCGCTGGCAAGCCAGCTCCCACAGATTTTGTGGTGCTCACAATATTTGTGTTCACCCGGACACTGTGGGAGCTGGCTTGCCAGCGATGGGGCCTTCAAATTCACTAAAGATTTCAGCCTTTCCAACATCCAGAAACAATTAAGCGACCCTCAGGCCGCTCAATAAACTGTTCCCGTTACGTTTACGTCACCGTGAAGTGAGACGCGCCTGTGGCATTTCTCTACGGCAACGTGCCATCACGCTACTCCGCTACACACTTTTCGCCGATGACAGCTCGCACCATTAAGGTGCGGCACTTGGAGCGCTCGCCCTTTCCTGGATCAGAATCCATGGCGACACCACCACGGCCCACAGTTGCGGATCGCGTTCAAAAATATCCAGCGCCCGTGTTTCAGACAGCTTGGCGACCTTGTCGTCGGCCAGCCAGGCCGCGACTTTCTCGCCTTCGTCAGACGCCACGGCTTCGGCAGCCGCGATCAAATCCAGCTCAGGGTCGACCCACAATAGGGCACCCTTGGCGAAGAACGGCTCCAACTCTTTCCAGGTAATAGATGCGGTTTCCCCAAGCAGCTTGGCATAGAGGGTGCTAGGTTCTTGATTCATGGGCTCTGTCCGGAAAAGAAATCGACGCGAATCATAACGTTGGTGGTCCGCCAGAAAAACCCGGTTGCAAATGGCTGCACCGAACGAAAAGAGCAGGAACGCCAGGGAATGCCGCTGATTGGGCTATATGCCCGCGAAAGCCCCGCCGCAATTCTGTCTTTTTCATTCAAAAATGCGACACCCCCAAGTTTTGCCCCTTGGCGCCCGCTTCCCAGTTGAACAAGCGGCGCTCTACACTGTACCGGTACAGTTGCCGGGGGCATTTCCGGAGGATGTCGCAAAGATATCTGACCCGGTTCTGCTGCTACGGCGCCAGAACTCTAAAAAATACAACAGTAAGAGTGGAGCACTATGACTAAGGCTACTAAGCAGATTTCCAAACTGTTTGCCGCTATGGTTCTGGCCGGGGTTGCCAGCCATTCGTTCGCAGCTGACACCATCAAAATCGGTATCGCCGGTCCTAAAACCGGTCCAGTAGCCCAATACGGCGACATGCAGTTCAGTGGCGCGAAAATGGCCATCGAGCAGATCAACGCCAAGGGCGGCGTCGACGGCAAGAAACTCGAAGCCGTTGAATACGACGATGCCTGCGATCCGAAACAAGCGGTAGCGGTAGCGAACAAGGTCGTCAACGACGGCGTCAAGTTCGTGGTCGGTCACCTGTGCTCCAGCTCCACTCAGCCAGCTTCGGACATCTATGAAGACGAAGGCGTGATCATGATCACCCCGGCTGCCACCAGCCCGGACATCACCGCCCGTGGCTACAAAATGATCTTCCGTACCATCGGTCTGGACAGCGCTCAAGGCCCTGCCGCCGGTAACTACATCGCCGATTACGTGAAACCGAAAGTGGTTGGCGTGCTGCACGACAAACAGCAGTACGGTGAAGGCATCGCCACCGCGGTGAAATCGACCCTGGAGAAGAAAGGCACCAAGGTTGCCGTGTTCGAAGGCGTCAACGCCGGCGACAAGGACTTCTCGGCAATCATCGCCAAGCTCAAGCAAGCCGGTGTCGATTTCGTCTACTACGGCGGCTACCACCCAGAGCTGGGTCTGATCCTGCGTCAAGCCCAGGAAAAAGGCCTGAAAGCCAAGTTCATGGGTCCGGAAGGCGTGGGTAACGACTCGATCACCCAGATCGCCAAGGACGCGTCTGAAGGCCTGCTGGTGACCCTGCCGAAATCCTTCGACCAGGATCCGGCCAACGTTGCCCTGGCTGACGCGTTCAAAGCGAAGAAGGAAGACCCGAGCGGCCCGTTCGTGTTCCCGTCCTACTCGGCTGTGACCGTGATCGCCGAAGGCATCAAGGCTGCCAAGTCCGAAGACGCCACCAAAGTTGCCGAAGCCATCCACGCCGGTTCGTTCAAGACCCCGACCGGTGACCTGAGTTTCGACGCCAAGGGCGACCTGAAAGACTTCAAATTCGTGGTTTACGAGTGGCACAACGGCAAACCTAAAACTGAAGTTTCGCCTCAGTAAGGCGCTGCCTGGACTGACTGCCAATAAAGCCCACGGCGTGCCGTGGGCTTTGTTTTACGAATGTATGGGCCGCGCTGGCGTGATCCGCCAGTCTCCCCACCTGAAAATCTCAAAACCGTCATCAGCGGTTCGCTGGCAAAACCCGGATTCGAAGTGGATAGAGATCCACGGGGCCGGGCGGGAAAATGACTCCACCAGTGAAATGCGTATCAGGTTTTTAGGAGCGCTGTAATGCCTGACCTCTATCACTTCTTCCAACAGCTGGTTAACGGCCTCAACGTTGGCAGCATGTATGCCTTGATCGCCATCGGCTACACGATGGTCTACGGCATCATTGGAATGATCAACTTCGCCCACGGCGAGGTGTACATGATCGGTTCCTACGTGGCGTTCATCGCCATCGCCGGGCTGACCATGATGGGACTCGACAGTGTCCCGCTGCTGATGACCGCGGCGTTCATTGCCAGCATCGTCGTCACCAGTTCCTACGGTTACAGCATCGAACGCATTGCCTACCGCCCCCTGCGCGGCAGCAACCGTCTGATCCCGCTGATTTCCGCCATCGGCATGTCGATCTTCCTGCAGAACACCGTTCTGCTGGCGCAAGACTCCAAGGACAAAGCAATCCCCAACCTGATCCCGGGCAACCTCGCCTTCGGTCCGGGTGGCGCACAAGAAGTGCTGATTTCCTACATGCAGATCGTGGTGTTCGTCGTCACGCTGATCGCCATGCTCGGCCTGACCCTGTTCATCTCCCGTTCTCGTCTGGGCCGCGCCTGCCGCGCCTGCGCCGAAGACATCAAGATGGCCAACCTGCTCGGCATCAACACCAACAACATCATCGCCCTGACCTTCGTCATCGGTGCTGCGCTGGCAGCCGTTGCAGCTGTGCTGCTGAGCATGCAATACGGCGTGATCAACCCGAACGCCGGTTTCCTCGTCGGCCTCAAGGCGTTCACCGCTGCGGTACTGGGCGGCATCGGCAGCATTCCCGGCGCGATGCTCGGCGGGTTGGTGCTCGGTGTAGCGGAAGCGTTCGGTGCCGATATCTTCGGCGACCAGTACAAGGACGTCGTGGCGTTCGGCTTGCTGGTTCTGGTGCTGTTGTTCCGTCCGACCGGCATTCTGGGCCGTCCGGAGGTTGAGAAAGTATGACTAGGAATCTTAAACAGGCGCTGTTCAGCGCTTTGCTGGTGTGGGCCGTGGCCTACCCGGTACTCGGTCTGAAACTGACCATCGTCGGCATCAATCTGGAAGTGCACAACACCAGCCCTGCGGTGCTTGCGACCATCGCAATCTGCTCGGTGCTGATGTTCCTGCGCGTGCTGTTCAATCAGCAGATCAGCAAAGCCTGGCGCTCCTCGCCGGGCATGCCGCTGATCCCGGCCAAGGCCAGCAACTTCCTGACCCTGCCGACCACTCAGCGTTACTTCATCATTGCGCTGATCATCATCGCCCTGGTGTGGCCGTTCTTCGGTTCACGTGGCGCGGTGGACATCGCCACGCTGATCCTGATCTACGTGATGCTCGGCCTCGGCCTGAACATCGTCGTCGGTCTGGCCGGTCTGCTCGACCTCGGTTACGTCGGTTTCTATGCCGTCGGCGCCTACAGCTACGCGCTGCTGTCGCACTACTACGGCCTGAGTTTCTGGATCTGCCTGCCGATTGCCGGCCTGATGGCGGCGACGTTCGGCTTCCTGCTGGGCTTCCCGGTGTTGCGCCTGCGCGGTGACTATCTGGCGATCGTGACCTTGGGTTTCGGTGAGATCATCCGTCTGTTCCTGCGTAACCTGACCGATATCACCGGTGGCCCGAACGGCATCAGCAACATCGAAAAACCGACGTTCTTCGGCCTGACCTTCGAGCGTAAAGCGGCCGAAGGTCTGCAGACGTTCCACGAGTATTTCGGCCTGCAATACAACTCGATCAACAAGGTGATTTTCCTTTACCTCGTTGCGCTGTTGCTGGCATTGGCTGCGCTGTTCGTGATCAACCGTTTGCTGCGCATGCCGATCGGCCGTGCGTGGGAAGCGCTGCGTGAAGACGAAATCGCCTGCCGTGCGCTGGGCCTGAACCCGACCGTGATCAAGCTTTCCGCGTTCACCCTCGGTGCAGCGTTCGCCGGTTTTGCCGGCAGCTTCTTCGCCGCGCGCCAGGGTCTGGTCACGCCGGAGTCGTTCACCTTCATCGAGTCGGCGATCATTCTCGCCATCGTCGTGCTGGGTGGCATGGGCTCGCAACTGGGTGTGATTCTGGCGGCGATCGTGATGATCCTGTTGCCGGAAATGATGCGTGAGTTCAGCGAGTACCGCATGTTGATGTTCGGTGCCCTGATGGTGTTGATGATGATCTGGCGTCCACAAGGTCTGCTGCCGATGCAACGCCCACACATGGAGTTGCGCAAATGAGCCGCGAGATCCTTAAAGTCGAAAACCTGAGCATGCGCTTCGGCGGTTTGCTCGCGGTCAACGGTGTGGCCCTGACCGTCAAAGAGAAACAAGTGGTTGCGCTGATCGGGCCGAACGGCGCGGGCAAGACCACCGTGTTCAACTGCCTGACCGGTTTCTATCAGCCGACCGGCGGCAGCATCCTGCTCGACGGCGAGCCGATCCAGGGCCTGCCCGGTCACAAGATCGCCCTCAAAGGCGTCGTGCGTACTTTCCAGAACGTGCGTCTGTTCAAGGACATGACCGCGGTCGAGAACCTGCTGATCGCTCAGCACCGGCACTTGAACACCAACTTCCTGTCCGGTCTGTTCAAGACCCCGGCGTTCCGCAAAAGCGAGCGCGAGGCCATGGAGTTTGCCGAGTACTGGCTGGAAAAGGTCAACCTCAAAGAGTTCGCCAACCGCACCGCCGGCACCCTCGCCTACGGCCAGCAACGGCGTCTGGAAATCGCTCGCTGCATGATGACCCGCCCGCGGATCCTCATGCTCGACGAACCGGCCGCCGGTCTGAACCCGAAAGAGACTGAGGACCTCAAGGCGCTGATCGGCGTGCTGCGCGAGGAGCACAACGTCACCGTGCTGCTGATCGAACACGACATGAAACTGGTCATGAGCATTTCCGACCACATCGTCGTGATCAACCAGGGCACGCCGTTGGCCGACGGCACGCCGGAACAGATCCGCGACAATCCTGAAGTGATCAAAGCCTACCTGGGGGAAGCGTAAATGCTGCAGTTCGAAAACGTTTCCACCTTCTACGGCAAGATCCAGGCCCTGCACAGCGTCAACGTCGAAGTCCGTCAGGGCGAGATCGTCACGCTGATCGGCGCCAACGGTGCCGGCAAGTCGACGCTGCTGATGACGCTCTGCGGTTCGCCGCAAGCGCACAGCGGCAGCATCCGCTACATGGGTGAGGAACTGGTCGGCCAGGACTCGTCGCAGATCATGCGCAAGAGCATCGCCGTGGTGCCGGAAGGTCGTCGGGTGTTCGCCCGTCTGACCGTCGAAGAAAACCTGTCCATGGGCGGTTTCTTCACTGACAAGGGCGATTATCAGGAGCAGATGGACAAGGTCCTCGGCCTGTTTCCGCGCCTCAAGGAACGCTTCAACCAGCGCGGCGGCACCATGTCCGGCGGCGAACAGCAAATGCTCGCCATCGGCCGTGCGCTGATGAGCAAGCCCAAGCTGCTGCTGCTCGACGAACCGTCGCTGGGCCTGGCTCCGATCATCATCCAGCAGATCTTCGACATCATCGAACAGCTGCGCAAGGACGGTGTGACGGTGTTCCTGGTCGAGCAGAACGCCAACCAGGCGCTGAAAATCGCCGACCGCGCCTACGTTCTGGAGAACGGTCGCGTGGTCATGCAAGGCACCGGTGAAGCGCTGCTGACCGACCCGAAAGTGCGCGAGGCGTATCTGGGGGGTTGAGCGTTATCGCTGAACACGAAAACGGCCTTCGGGCCGTTTTTTTATTGCCTGCCACAAACCTCGAACCCACCACCCTGTAGGAGTGAGCCTGCTCGCGATAGCGGTGTATCAGTTGCAAAAATATTGACTGCCAGTCCGCTATCGCGAGCAGGATCACTCCTACAGGGGGACGAGGCGGTTCGGAGATTTTTAAAAAAATTTCAGGCCCACCTGTAACGCATCCCCCCGACCTTTCTCTAGAGGGACAAGCAAGCGCAACAGCACTTGCAGACACCCTGATAAAACCTGGAGAAACATCATGACTGCTACCACCCGCACCCTGTCCGCCACCGCACTGGTTCTGGCCCTTGGTTCCGCGCTGAGCATCGCCACTGTCTCCACCGCTCAAGCCGCCGATGCCAACATGGAAAAATGCTTCGGCGTGGCCATGAAAGGCAAGAACGACTGCGCCGCAGGTGCAGGCACCACCTGCGCCGGCACAGCGAAAATGGACTATCAGGCCAACGCCTGGAAACACGTTCCGAAAGGCACCTGCGGCACCATCGAAAGCAAAACCTCGCCGACCGGTTTCGGTCAGCTCGAAGCCTTCAAAGCCAAGTCCTGATCCGCGGCCTGCCTGAGTGACGATCATGTTCAGCCACCACGACCATGTCCTTCCACGCACTCAGGCAGCCCTCACCGGGCTCCCGCCCCGTGCAGGGCTGGGCCTCAAGACCGGGCACTTTCAACAAGTGCTCGGTTCATTACCGGACCTCGGTTTCTTCGAAGTCCACGCCGAAAACTACATGGTGGCCGGCGGCCCGTTTCATCATTTTCTCGGTTTGATTCGTGCGCAGTATTCGCTATCGCTGCACGGTGTCGGCTTGTCCATCGGTGCCGAAGGGTCGCTGGATCAACAACACCTCAAGCGCCTGGCTGAGCTGATTGAACGCTATCAACCGCAATCTTTTTCCGAACATCTGGCGTGGTCGAGCCACGGCCCGGTGTTTCTCAATGACCTGCTCCCGCTGGCCTATGACACGCCAACGCTGAACCGCGTCTGCGCGCACATCGATCAGGTCCAGAACGCCCTCAAGCGGCCGATGCTGCTGGAAAACCCGGCGACCTATCTGGCGTTCGAACGCTCGACGATTGATGAGCCAGACTTCATCGCTGAGGTGATTCGCCGCAGCGGCTGCGGCCTGTTGCTCGACGTGAACAACGTCTATGTGTCGTGCATCAATCATCAGCGCGATCCGCTGACCTACCTCGACGCCCTGCCGCTGCACGCGGTCGGCGAGATTCATCTGGCCGGGTTCGCCGAAGATTGCGACAGCCTCGGCGATCGTTTGCTGATCGACGATCACGGCGCGCCAATCGACCAAGCGGTCTGGCAGTTGTACCGCCAGGTGCTGGAGCGCATCGGCCCGGTGGCAACGCTGATCGAGCGTGACAACCAGGTGCCGCCGTTCGAGGTATTGCTGGCCGAGGCGCAACAGGCCGAGCGGCTATTGCTGCAAAGCGGAGGCCGCGCATGAGCACACATAGCGCTTTCGCCGCCGCGCTGATCGATACGCGCCTGTCCTGCCCCGATGGTCTGCGCAGCGCCAACGGTGCGGACCCGGCGAGCCGTTTCGCGGTGTATCGCAACAACGTGCAGGCGTCGCTGATCAATGCCCTGGCCGACAGTTATCCGGTCGTACAGCAGCTGGTTGGCGAGGAATTTTTCCGCGCCATGGCCGCGATTTTTATCCGAAGCCAACCGCCACAGAGTCCGCTGATGAGCCGCTACGGCGAAACGTTCGCCGACTTCATCGCGCAGTTCGAACCGATTGCCGGCGTGCCGTATGTCGCCGACGTCGCGCGCCTCGAGTATTTGCGCGTCCTCGCCTACCACGCCGCCGACGCGCAGCCGATCCGGCCGGAGCACGTCAGCGCCGCCCTCGCCAATCCGCATACTCTCGGCGGGCTGACGTTCGGCCTGCATCCATCGCTGCACCTGCTCGATTCAGGGTTTGCCGTGGTGGCGATCTGGGCCGCGCATCAGCAGGAACAAAGCCTGGCGGGCATTGGCCTGAATCAAGGGCAACACGCACTGGTGTTGCGCAACGGCCTCGAAGTTGAAGTGTTTGCCTTGGATGCCGGCGCCAGCGTGTTTATCCGTCACCTGAACAATGGCGAGCCGTTGCTCGCGGCGGCCGAAAACAGCCCACCCTTCGATCTCGCCCAAACCCTCGCCTTGCTGATCGCCCATAACGCGATCATTCAACTGAGCTACAAGGAGTTGCCATGAACACGCTTATCCCGCGCGCCATCACCCTGCTGGAAAAAATCCCGCACAGCCTGATTGCCTTCCTTGCGCGTTTTTCCATCGCTGCGGTGTTCTGGAAGTCCGGGCAGACCAAGGTCGAGGGGCTGGCGATCGACCTGATTGACGGCACGTTTGAACTGAGCTGGCCGCGTCTGGCGGACTCGGCGATTCCGCTGTTCCAGAGTGAATACAACGTGCCGCTGCTGTCGCCCGAAATCGCCGCGCATCTGGCGGCGTTCGCTGAACACTTTTTCCCGGCGCTGATCCTGATCGGCCTGGCGACACGTTTTTCGGCGCTGGCGCTGCTGGGCATGACCCTGACCATCCAGATTTTCGTCTATCCCGACGCGTACCCGACCCACGGCACCTGGGCGGCGGTATTGCTGTATTTGATGACGACAGGACCGGGCAAATTGTCGATCGATCACCTGATCGCCCGCCGCTTCCAAGGCTGACCTCGAACTGTAGGCCTTCATCTTCTCGCGATTGCGGACTGTCAGTTATTGAGTTTGTGACTGATACACCGCTATCGCGAGCAGGCTCCCCACAAGGTACGAAATCAGCGCAGGAGTCGATCCAGCGCCTCACCACTGCGCTTGAACCAGTCCATCAGGTAATCCGCCAGCACCTGCGTGCGTTTCGGCAAACCACCCTGATACGGATGCACCAGCAGCATCGGCATGCGCCGGGTCTGAAAGTCGCGCAGGAGCCAGCGCAAGCGGCCGTCGGCCAGTTCCGTCTGCAACAGGTAGGAAGGCAGTCGGGCGATGCCGGCACCGGTGAGCGCGGCTTTTTTCAGCAGGCTGTAATGGTTGCTGGCGAACGGGCCCGAGACCCGCACCCGCAACAACTCATGCTGCTGGTGATACAGCCATTCTTCACGCCCGCTGTAATGGCTGTTGAGCAGGCAGCGGTGCTTGACCAGTTGCTGGGGCGTCGTTGGCTCGCCGTAATGTTCGAGATAGGCCGGGCTGGCGCAGGTCATCTCCTGCCACGCCAGCAGCGGCCGGGCTACCAGCCGCTGATCATTGGCTATCTCGGAGCGGATCGCCAGATCGAAACCGTCGCGCGACAGATCGCGGTAGCTGTTACTCAACTCCAGCTCGATCTGCACGTCGGGGTACTGCTGCGAGAATTCCAGCAGCAAGCCATCGAAAAAGGTTTCCCCAAGCGACACCGGCACCGTCATCCGCACCGGGCCGGCCATGTCGTCCTTGAGCCGCGCCAATGCCTGACGTGCCCGTTCCACCTGAACCACCAGTGCCTGCGCTTGTGGCAACAGCGCCGCGCCCGCCGCGGTCAGGCTCAAACGGCGAGTGGTGCGTTGCAGCAGAACCACGGAAAACTGCGCTTCGAGCTGACTGATGCGCTTGGACAACTGGCCTTTGCTGCAGCCCAACTGTTGCGCGGCCAAGGTAAAACTGCCGGCTTCGATCAACACGGCGAACGCTGCCAGATCATCCATCTCGCTCATGGATTGTTTCCATTTGAAAACCAAAGGTTGCCTATTAGCGCGCTTATCCAAGAGAAAAACCACTCTAGACTGAAACCTCATGCAATCACTTGAGGTACAGCTCGATGAAGATTCTGTTGATAGGCGCTGGCGGCACCATCGGTTCGGCCGTAGACAAAGAACTGTCGCAACGTCACGAAGTCATTCGCATCGGCCGTAACAGCGGCGACTTGCAGGTCGATATCAGCGACAGCGCGTCGATTCGCAAGCTGTTCGAACAGACCGGCAAATTCGACGCGCTGATCTGCGCCGCCGGCAACGTAACCTTCGCGCCGCTGAGCGAAATGAGCGACGACAGTTTTGCCCTCGGCCTCAAGGACAAGCTGATGGGCCAGGTCAATCTGCTGCTGATCGGGCGCGAATTCGCCAACGATGGCGCCTCGTTCACCTTCACCACCGGCGTGCTCAGCCACGATCCGATTCGTAGCGGCGCCTCGGCAGCTATGGTCAATGGGGCTCTCGACAGCTTCGTCCGTGCCGCCGCGATCGAACTGCCACGCGGTTTGAGGGTAAATTCTGTAAGCCCGACGGTTCTGACGGAAGCCTTGGGCAAATATGCTCCTTACTTCCGCGGCTTCAAGTCCGTTCCTGCGGCGGACGTGGCATTGGCCTACGCCAAAAGTGTCGAAGGCCTGCAAACCGGTCAGACATTTCACGTCGGTTGATCGTTTATTCGATCAGCGTCGGCAACAGTTTTTTGGCAACGGGCCGAGGTATCGCCATTCTGAATTGCCGCCCCAGCGCCGAGTGAACCGTTGCCGTCGAAACGGGCTGCCCATTGATCGAAAGCGTCAGTGGCTTGCCGATCGACTCCTGACTGATTTGCGCCATCCTCTCGGTTGCTTCTGGCGTAAGCGTGACCGAGAGCTGAACGAGATCCGGATTAGCTCCTTCATCATCCTTGAGCAGCACCTCCATTCTGGAGAAATCCGTAGCCGAGGACAGATTGATCTCGGCTGCCTGACTTGCGCCTGATGTTGCCAGTGTCAACAGCAATATTGCCGACGTCCATTGCATAAAATTCTTCCTGATTTACGTGGCGAAACTATGCATCGACGCTAATCGTGACTCAATAGTGGCCACACAAGCCTTGTGATCGACAGCCGCCCTCAGTAACGTGGCGACACTTGTCTGGAGAGCCAAAGATGCGTGTCGCCCGTTCGTTGATCGTTGTTGCCCTGCTGCCGTTGTTTGCCGCCTGCCAGTTGTTCGATGGCCAGCGCGAAAGTGCTTCGCACGTCGGGCAGGCGCGAATGCAGGGGCAACTGACGGCGGCGGACGGCAAGCTGGTGTTTCAGCCGTGTCAGAATCAGCGCCAGTTGGTGGTCAATGACACCGGCGGCACCAGCGTGTTGCAGGAAGCCGCGACGCTGGCCGATGAGCAAGGCAAGTTGTTCGCCGATGTTCGCGGCAAAGTCGTCGGCGATCGCCTCGATCTGACCCAGCTGTACCGTGTCGAGCGCTCCGGCAGCGCTTGCGATGATCCGAATTTCAAACTGCTGATTCTGCGTGCTGCCGGCCACGGCCCGGAATGGAACGTCAAGGTCAGCGGCAAGGGCATGGTCATAGAGCGTGAGGGCCAGCCGCCGCTGGCCGTGCCTTATGTCGAGGAACAACTCGGAGACGGTCGTTTCAACCTCAGCAGCGAAGCCAACAACCAGCGCATCGAATTGTGGGTCGCCCCGCAACGCTGCGTCGACAGCAGCACCGGCAGCGTGCAGCACATGAGCGCCGAGTTGCGCATCGACGGCCAGGTGCAGCGTGGTTGCGGGTATTTCGGCGGATCGCGCAACGACTGAGCGCATTATCCTCGGCGGATCCGGACGTTGCGGCTTATAATCGCCGCCTTCAAACGCCCTGGCGCAGTTGTGCGCCCCGCGAACCCGGATCCCCGCCATGTTACGAATCACCGAACTCAAGCTGCCCATCGACCATCCCGAAGAAGACCTGCGCGCGGCCATCGTGCAACGCCTGGGCATCGCCAGCGATGAGCTGCTCGATTTCACCTTGTTCAAGCGCAGCTACGACGCGCGCAAGAAATCCTCCGAGCTGTGTTTCATCTACACCATCGACCTCAGCCTGCGCGACGAGACCAGGGTGCTGGGCGAGTTCGCCGATGACCGCAATGTCAACGTGGCGCCGGATGTCAGTTACCAGTTTGTCGGTCAGGCACCGAGCGACTTGGGACAGCGCCCGATCGTCGTCGGTTTCGGCCCGTGCGGGATTTTCGCCGGCCTGCTGCTGGCACAGATGGGCTTCAAGCCGATCATTCTCGAACGCGGCACCGAAGTGCGTCAGCGCACCAAAGACACCTGGGGCCTGTGGCGCAAAAGCGTGCTCAACCCCGAGTCCAACGTGCAGTTCGGTGAAGGCGGCGCGGGGACGTTCTCCGACGGCAAGCTGTACAGCCAGATCAAGGACCCGAAATTCCTCGGGCGCAAGGTCCTGCACGAGTTCGTCAAGGCCGGCGCGCCGGAAGAAATCCTCTACGTCAGCAAACCGCACATCGGTACGTTCCGTCTGACCGGCATGGTTGAAAACATGCGTGAGCAGATCCGCGAACTCGGCGGTGAAGTGCGCTTTCAGGAGCGCGTTTCCGACGTGCTGATAGAAGAGGGCCAACTGGTCGGCGTGCAACTGGCGAGCGGCGAAACCTTGCATTCGAAGCACGTGGTTCTGGCCCTCGGCCACAGCGCCCGTGACACTTTCCGCATGTTGCACAGCCGTGGCGTGTTCATGGAAGCCAAGCCGTTTTCGGTGGGTTTCCGTATCGAACACCCGCAATCGCTGATCGACCGCGCACGTTTGGGCAAGTATGCCGGGCACCCGAAACTCGGCGCCGCCGATTACAAACTGGTGCACCACGCCAAGAATGGTCGTTCGGTCTACAGCTTCTGCATGTGCCCGGGCGGCACCGTGGTCGCGGCAACTTCAGAGCCGAACCGCGTGGTCACCAACGGCATGAGCCAGTACTCGCGTAACGAGCGCAATGCCAACTCGGGCATCGTCGTCGGCATCACCCCGGAGGTCGATTATCCGGGCGGCCCGCTGGCGGGCATCGAGTTGCAGGAGCGTCTGGAATCCCACGCGTTCATCCTTGGCGGCAGCGACTACAAGGCCCCGGCGCAGCTGGTCGGCGACTTCATCAATGGCAAACCTTCGACCGAACTGGGTGAAGTCGAGCCATCGTATAAACCGGGTGTGGCGTTGGGCGATCTGGCGTTGGCCCTGCCGGACTTTGCCATTGAAGCCATCCGTGAAGCGTTGCCTGCGTTCGAGAAGCAGATCCGTGGTTATTCGTTGCACGACGCGGTGTTGACCGGGATCGAAACGCGCACTTCGTCGCCGCTGCGCATCACCCGTAACGAGTCACTGCAAAGCATGAACGTCAAAGGCCTGTTCCCGGCGGGCGAAGGCGCGGGTTATGCCGGCGGGATTCTTTCGGCGGGCGTGGACGGGATTCGGATTGCCGAGGCGGTGGCGCGGGATATCCTCGGTCTCTCTGACTGACATAACCGTGTAGGAGTGAGCCTGCTCGCGATAGCGCGATAACATTCAACACTTAAGTTGACTGAATCACCGCTATCGCGAGCAGGCTCACTCCTGCATTTGATTGCGGTGTGTCAGATATTGGCGCGCAAGACTGAAGTCGGCAGCGCCTCTCCCCGCTCGGCACTCGCCGTTACGGCCTCGATCAATCCTTCCAACTCGTACCCCTGCGCCTGCAACCAGGCCTGATCGTAATAGGTGTCGGCATAGCGCTCGCCGCCATCGCACAGTATCGCCACGATCGACCCCGACTCCCCCGCCGCTTTCATCTGCTGCGCCGCCATCAGCGCACCGATCAGGTTGGTCCCGCTCGAGCCGCCGACATGCCGGCCCAGACGCCGCGCCAGGTAATGCATGGCCGCCAGCGACAGGGCGTCCGGCACCTTGACCATCGCATCGATCACTTTGGGCAGAAACGACGCTTCCACCCGCGGCCGGCCAATGCCTTCGATGCGCGAACCGCACTCCAGGCGCAGACTGGCATCGCCGCTCCGGTAATAATCGAAGAACACCGAGCGCTCGGCATCGGCGCACAACACGCGAGTGCAGTGCTGGCGATAGCGCACGTAACGACCGAGCGTCGCGGTAGTACCACCGGTGCCGGGGCTGGAAATCAGCCAGCTCGGTTCCGGATGTTTTTCATAGCGCATCTGCTGAAAGATCGATTCGGCGATGTTGTTGTTCGCCCGCCAGTCGGTGGCGCGTTCGGCGTAAGTGAACTGATCGATGAAATGCCCGCCGTGTTCGCGAGCCAAGCGCTCGGATTCGGCGTAAATCTGTGTCGGGTCTTGCACCAGATGGCTCTGGCCACCGTAAAAAGCGATCTGCGCGATCTTCTCTTTCGACGTAGTCGCCGGCATCACCGCAATGAACGGCAAACCCAGCATCCGGGCGAAGTACGCTTCGGAAATCGCCGTCGAGCCGCTGGACGCCTCGATCACCGGCGCGCCAGGCTTCAACCAGCCGTTGCACAGCGCATACAGAAACAGCGAACGGGCCAGGCGATGCTTGAGGCTGCCGGTCGGGTGGCTGGATTCATCCTTGAAGTACAACTCGATGCCCGCAAAACCCGGCAGCGGCAAGGGGATCAGGTGGGTATCGGCGCTGCGCTGGAAATCCGCCTCGATGATGCGGATGGCCTCGCGGGCCCACTGTCGGTTGTCGCTCATGGTCAGGCTTCTCGTCGAATCGGGCAGGAATCAGCCTCTTTATGAGGCTCGCTCATCAGCTTAGGAAAAATCCTCCAGCGCGCACAGGTACAGCTGAGTCTCAATGTGTCCGGCAACTGCTAGGCTCAGCGTGGCTGGGGACCAAAGCCTTGTAACGACATATAACAAAAAAGAATATAACTTTTGTTTTAACAACTAACCGTACGGGTTAGGGTGTCCTACCTTTTTGACGATTCGATGGAGAGCGACCTTGCCTCTGCGTAGCACTTTCACGCGTTTCTTTCAGTTGGAAGCTGCCAGCGGTCTGTTATTGATCGCCGCAGCCATTCTGGCGCTGATTATCAACAACTCGCCGCTGTCGTGGCTGTACACCGGCCTGCTCGACACGCCGGTGGTGGCGCAGGTCGGTGCGTTGAAAATCGCCAAACCGCTGCTGTTGTGGATCAACGACGGCCTGATGGCGATGTTCTTCCTGCTGATCGGTCTGGAAGTGAAGCGCGAAGTGCTCGACGGCCAGTTGTCCAAGCCCTCGCAGATCGTTTTGCCCGGTGCGGCGGCCGTCGGCGGCATGCTGATACCGGCGCTGATCTACTGGTTTCTCAACCGCGACAACCCTGCCGCCCTCAGTGGCTGGGCGATCCCGACCGCCACCGACATCGCCTTCGCCCTCGGCGTACTTGCCCTGCTCGGCAAACGCGTGCCGGTGTCGCTGAAGTTGTTCCTGATGACCCTGGCGATCATCGATGACCTCGGTGCCATCGTGATCATCGCGATCTTCTACTCCGGCGAACTGTCGACCCTGTCGCTGGGCCTCGCCGCGGCGTGCATCGCCTCGCTGGTGGCGATGAATCGACTCGGCGTGGTCAAGCTCGGGCCATACATGATCATCGGTCTGATCCTCTGGGTCTGCGTGCTCAAGAGCGGCGTCCACGCGACGCTGGCCGGTGTGACGCTGGCGTTCTGCATTCCGTTGCGCACGAAAAACGCCGAACCGTCACCCTTGCTCACCCTCGAACACGCGCTGCATCCCTGGGTCGCCTACGGCATCCTGCCGCTGTTCGCCTTCGCCAACGCCGGTCTGTCGCTGAGCGGCGTCACCGTCGAAAGCTTCACCCATGATGTACCGATGGGGATCGCCATCGGCCTGCTGCTGGGCAAGACAATAGGCGTGTTCGGCCTGACATGGCTCGCGGTAAAAGTCGGTATCGCCGCCCTGCCCCAAGGCGCCAACTGGGGCCAGATCCTCGGGGTGGCGATCCTCTGCGGCATCGGCTTCACCATGAGCCTGTTCGTCGGCTCACTGGCCTTCGAGCCAGGCGTGAGCGACTACGCCGGCATGGACCGGATGGGCATTTTGACCGGCTCGATTCTGGCGGCGTTGATCGGTTACGCGGTGACGGCGGCGGCGAGTCGCAAGCAGGCCGTATTGCCGACCAGATAGAAGATCCATGGCGAGGGGAAATCTTCCCTCGCCATCATTCTTTGTAACGCGCGGCGAACTATCTCCACGCCTTTAGCGACGCGTCCTACAGCCATAATTTTCCTGCTTCGTTAACGTCGTGCAGCCCCTTTCGAGGGGCTGTCGATGATGAACGAAGGGACGATCTGTGGCGCGTGACAAGGACATTTCGCGGGTGCAAAACCCACCGGCGGGCGACGGGCATCATGTTACCTGGCGGTATATGACGGCCACTGAACTGGCCGAGCGTGAAGCGCGACAAAACGCCTACGACGCGATGCTGGTCCGGCAAGAGACGTTTGAACGCAGCCGGGAAGTGGCTGCGACAAAACCTGAAGCCGTGCGTGCTGGCTGCGTGTTTGCCAAGTCCTGCAAGTTGCCGGACGCCATCATCGATTACGCCAACCCTTCCGGCATGGTGCCGACCGACAGCCTGAAGGATTACGGCGAGCTGATCCTGCTCGGCGCTCGCGAGGCGGATGAACGCGGTGGCGTCCCCCTCAAGAAAATCAGCGCCAATGCCCTCCCCGTCGGGTTTGGCAGCCTGGCGTTGGCCGGCTCAGCCTTCGAAGCGCTGCCAGCGATGATGTCCAGCGCGGCGGTCTCGCCTTTGCTCGGGTTGGTTGCGCTGCTGATGCCTTCAAATCTGGGTGACAGTGCGCTGTATACCGATGAGCAACTGAGCACGCTCAAACAAGCCCGGACTCGCGTGCGCCTGCGTGTCGAACAGCAGGCCGATGGCACGCTCAAGGGTTACGGTTTCTACACCGGCAAGAACCGCGATTGGGAAATGGTTGATGTCGTGCAGTTCAGGCCACGCGGTGACCGGTTCGTTGCGGATCTGGGGGAAGGCGTCGAACTGCTGTGGACGCCGGCTGTGGATGGCTCTGACATTCTCGGCATACCGGCGTTGGAGGCTGCACCACAAGCACCGCATATCTGGGTGTACCCGCCGACGAAAGCGGCGGACGGGATTCTGGTGAATCCAGTTTATCCGCCGGAGTACAAGGATTTCATTCTCGTGTTTCCGGCGGATTCGGGCATCAGGCCGCTATATATTGTGGCCAGCATTTCACAGGGAAATTACCATCAAAAACCTAAAAGCTTACCTGCATATCCCGATGCTCGATGGGCTCCTCCAAAAACACCAATAAAGGGTGGCGGAGGGTTACGCCCGCGATGGAAAGACAAAGAGGGATTAATTTTTGAATGGGATTTCCGGCACGGTGCGGTTGAGAAATATACAAAGCGTGGGAGGCATTTGGGGGAGTACAACCATGAAACAGGCGAACAGACGAAACCAGCAGATCCTACAAGAAGGATAGAACCATGAAGCATCGAATCATGGGCGTGGTAAAGGGTGACGACTCAGCTGTATTTGAGCAAGCGCTCCCCATCGCTACGTCCAATTTAAAAGTCATTATGGGTTGGAGTACGAGAGACGACTCTCTTTACGATTACAAGCTGACGGAGCAACAGATCACTGATATTGAACAAGCATGCGCCGTAAACATGCCTCGACACCTTGACCTATATCTTTCCTCTGAAGACTAATGACTTAGGTGCCACAGGGGCCTCGAATACTTCATGGGCACCTGCGCCAAATACTGATTGCTCAAATCACAAGCAACAAAAAACCCCGACCAGTCACCTGATCGGGGTTTTCTTCACCTGCATCCCGCTTAGTGCGAAACGCGACTGGTCCCGCCAACGGTCGAAATCCGTACCCGCTCGCCGACGCGGAACACTTCATTCTCCTGAACCTGCTGCACGTAGGCGCGCATGCTGCCGTCGTCTTCACGGACGGTAATTTCCACGCCCTGGGTGCGCGTCAGGCCTTCTTCGGTAGCCGAGCCTAACAGGCCGCCTGCCACTGCGCCGATGACTGCGGCGACGATGCTGCCCTTGCCGCCGCCGATGGCGCTGCCGCCGACACCGCCGACCACTGCGCCTGCCGCGCCGCCGATCGGGGTCTTGGTGCCTTCGATTTTCACCGGACGCAGGGATTCGATGGTGCCCATGCGAATCGTCTGTACGCGACGTGCTTCGTCACGGGAGTAGGAGTCACCGGTCAGGCTCGACTGGCAGCCGGTCAGCAACATTGCCATGGTGGAAAAGGAAGCAACCAGCAGAACAGACTTACGCATAGCATCAACTCCAAAAGAACATGTGTTCATTAAACTCCGTGGCTTGGCGCCTGTCACGACACCTGCCGGATAAATTGGCTTCCATTCAGGCCAGGTACAGACGGCGGCGAACGTCCACTTACAGTAGCGCCAAATCAGCAATCCTGCGCCGCCGGCCGCTATCTGGCTCGGTAGACTGCTCAGGGTGCCAGTCGTTCAAGAATCCAGGCGGCGCCCTGCGCACGGTAGTTGAGGCGATCGTGCAGACGGCTCGGCCGGCCCTGCCAGAATTCGATGCGCTCGGGCAGCAAGCGATACCCGCCCCAGTGTGCCGGGCAGTCGGGTTGGCTGTCGGAGAAACGCTGCTCGGTGGCCTTGAGCAAATCTTCCAGTTCACCACGGCCGTTGATCACGCGGCTTTGCGGTGAGGCCCAGGCACCGAGACGACTGCCCAGTGGCCGTACCTGGTAGTACGCATCGGACTCCTGCGGTGTGACCTTGACCACTCGCCCTTCGATGCGCACCTGACGTTCCAGGGTAGGCCAGAAGAACGTCATGGCGGCGAATGGGTTGGCCGCCAACTGCTGGCCCTTGGCACTGTCGTAATTGGTGAAGAAGGTGAAGCCGTGGTCATCCAGGCCCTTGAGCAGCAGAATGCGGCAGTGCGGACGCCCGTCGGCATCGACCGTGGCCAGGGTCATGGCGTTGGCCTCTACCGGTGCCTGTTCGGTGTTCACCGCATCGGCGAACCACTGGTGAAACAGGGCGAACGGCTCGGCCGGGGCTTGCGCCTCGGTCAAGCCATCGCGGGTGTAATCACGACGCATATCTGCCAGAGCCTGGGTCATGGCGCATTCCTTTTGATTAGCGGATCACTTTTTGGTGGCGTCTGTCGCAGCGACTTTCTTGTCGGTCGTGGCAGCTTTGGCTGGCGCGGTTTTCTTTGCAGCCGGTTTGGCCGGAGCCTTTTTCGCAGGTGCCTTGGCCGCAGCTTTCTTGGCCGGGGCCTTTTTCGCCGCTGGGACGGCGGCTTTTTTCGCGGCTGGAGCCGGAGTCGCTGGTTTGGCCGCTGGCTTGACGTCTTGCGCTGCAACCAGGGTCACTGGCTTCGGCGCTGGCATGTTGTATTTGCTCAACAGCGCAACCATGGTGTTTTGTGGGGTCACCAGCAACTCAACGCGACGGTTCAAGGCGCGGCCTTCAACGCTGTCATTGGCCGCACGCGGTGCTTCCGAACCCATGCCACGCAGCATCAGGCGATCACGCTGCAGACCGCTGAGGCGGAAGATCGCCGCCACCGATTGAGCTCGTTCCTGGCTCAGCTTGATGTTGGCCGGCGCGGCACCGCTGGTGTCGCTGTGGCCGAGCACCAGCACGGCAGTTTTCGGGTCGGCTTCGAGGATTTTCGCCACGCGGGTGAATGGGCCGAGGGTGACCGGCAACAGCATCGCCGGACGGTCCGGGTTGAACGAGCCTTCAACTGGCGCGGTGACGACCAGCACGTTGTCGCGGCGCTCGAGTTGCAGGTTGCTGTCCTTGACCGCTTCACGCAGGCGCGGTTCGTAGTCGTCGAGCCAGGCCTGAGTCACCTTCGGATCAGGCATCGGCACGGCTTTGGCGGTAGGCTGGTCCTTGCCGCCAAATGGCCACCACCATTTGCCATTGGATTCGGCGTCAGCCTTGGCGACGGCAACCGGTTTTTTCACTTCCGGAGCAACTTCAGCCTTCAGGTCCGCTTTGGTCGCTTCATCGCTGGAACCGAACGGCCAGTACCACGGATTGCTGCTCTCAGCCTTGGCGACCGGTGCAGTCGCCGCAGGTTTCAACGGGGCCGGGGCCGGTGCAGGCTCCTTGGCCGCGACCGTGTCGGAAGAACCGAACGGCCACCAGCTGCCGCCGTCCGCGTCGTTTTTCGGGGTCTGTGCGCAACCGGTGATCGCTACACACAGGGCCAGGGCGAGGGTCTTTTTAGATGACATTGAAAATCCACAAATGAAGTAATGAAAAATCAGAGCACTTTCGCCCGGATAAACAGCCGTTTTGAATCGAAAATCCTGTTGAGGTTCCGCCCCTGGAACCTCTATCAACGCTTTACAGACAAGTGGCAAGCACCCGCGCGAGCTTTTGCGCGCGCGGGTCCATCAATACATATGGCCCAAGGGTATTTGTCACGAAACCAAACGCGACATCATGCTCAGGATCAGCAAAACCGATGGAGCCGCCCGCTCCCGGATGGCCGAACGCGTGCGGACCGAGGCCATAGGTGGCGTTGGGCACGTCGGGTTGATCAAGCATGCAGCCGAGACCAAAACGCGTGCGGGTCAGCAACGTCTTGTCGTCGCCGAGGCTATGCTCACGGGTCAGCTCTTGGAGCATGTCGCTTTCGAGCAGGCTGCCGTCAAGCAGACCGGCATAAAACCCGGCCAGACTACGCGCATTGCCATGGCCGTTCGCCGCTGGTTGCTGCATGCGTCGCCATTCCGGTTTGTTGGTGCTGGTCAGCACCGACGGCGGATTGGTGAAGGCACGGGTGGTCATGGCCGTCGGCTCGCGCATGGTCACTTGCAGCAAGCGCTGGGCCGCGGCGTCGCCGGGGTTGCCCTTGCCGCGGGCGATGTGCGCCACGCGATGAAATTCTTCATCGGCCAGACCGACATGGAAATCCAGCCCCAACGGCTTGGCCACACGAGCGACGATGGATTCACCGGGCCCACGGCCGTCAGCGCGGCGCAGCAATTCGCCAACCAGCCAACCGTAAGTGATCGCGGCATAACCGTGACCCGTGCCCGGCGTCCACCACGGTGCTTCGGCCGCGAGGGCATCGACCATGGTTTGCCAGTCGTACAGGGCTTCGGGAGCGAGCAGTTCGCGCAACGCCGGCAGGCCGGCCTGATGGCAGAGCAATTGGCGCAGCGTTATGGATTCTTTACCGGCGGCGGCGAATTCCGGCCAATAGCGGGCGACCGGTGCATCGAGTTGCAACTTGCCTTCGGCCACCAGTTGCAGCGCGGTGACCGCAGTAAACGTCTTGGTGCAGGAGAACAGATTAGCGATGGTATCGCTGTGCCAGGCTTCGGCGCCGTCCTTGTCGGCGGTGCCGGACCAGAGGTCGACAACGGTTTGTCCACCGACCTGAATGCACAGGGCTGCGCCGCGTTCCTGGGCATCGTCGAACAGTGCGGCAAATGCCTCGCGCACCGCTTCGAATTGAAGCTCGTAATGACCCTGAATCTGCACCCGCAACTCCCCCGCGAAAACGCTCTACAAAGTGGCCCGCATTGTTCCAGCCCTTGAGGGATTTGGGAACAGGCGCGGGCCAGACGGTTGTTCTGGAAATTTGTTGAGCCTGCTCGCGAAGAACGCTAACGCGGTCTTTCGGAACTCAGTGACCATTGCCGGAATGCCCACCTGCATGTCCGGCCCCTGCCGCCTTACCCGCCTCCCCTTTGCGCCCGCCCTCAGCTTCATGAGCCGGGGCTTTCTGTGCTTCTTTGCCAAGCTGCTCAAGCGTCTGCAGATTGCTCTTGCGCACAGTCTCGACGAAGCCCTGGTACGGCACATCGGTGACCCCGACCAGACCGAAGTGACCATTCTCGCCGTCGAGCAAACGCCCGGTTACCGGTTGATCGAGATACTGGAACCAATGCACGCCAACAATCGACGGCTCCTTGAGCGCCTGTTTGAGGAAATTGGCATAGGCCGGGCCGCGATCTTCTTCTCGCGCGACTTGCGTAACACCGCCCCAGAGCGGGCCACGATCGGTCGAGCCGAAATTGAACTCGGTGATCAGCACCGGTTTGTCCAGCGCGGCGAGGGCGGCGAAGTCATGACCGTCCTGCGGTTTGAGCGTGTACATATTGAAGCTCAGCACATCGCAATACTGCGCACAGGACGCCACGGCTTCCGGCGTGCTGACAGCGAAGCGCCCGCCGAGCAACATTTGGTTGGGTGCGTGCCATTTCAGCGAGTCGGAAATGGTCTTGAAGTACGTGTCGGCGAAAACCTTCTGGAAGTATTTGAAGTCGGCCTCGATTTCCGGGTGTTCCGGGTTCGGCAGCGGCGGCACGAAGCCCGGATCTTCCATCAATTCCCACGCCGGCAAGTCGATGCCCCAGGCCTTCGACAGCCCGCCCTGATTGCGGTATTTGTCGCGCAGTTGTTTGAGGAAGGCGCGTTTGGCCGGCACGTCAGTGGTCATTTTCAGCGTGCCGTAAGCCAGTGCGTAACGCGCCTTCGGATCATCGCCAGGACCGGCCCAGGCCAGTTCGTTGTCGGCGTAATAGCCAATCAGCCACGGATCGTCGCGATGATCGCGCGCGGCAATCGCCACCGCACGTTCGGTAGCCATGGCGAAACGCGGATCGAACGGGTCAGGCATGCCGCCCCACCAGTCGCTGCCGGTGCTGATGCTGGCGTAGTCGCCGACGATCGACAGCGGCAAGGTATACGGCACGCGCTCGGCATCGCCAAGCACCGGTGCGCTCCAGTTGCCGATGGTATTGAAGCCCCAGGCTTGCAGGCGATCAAGAGTGTGGGTGGCCCATTGCTGTTCGTCGATAGTCGCTTGGCACGGCGCGGAGGTTTCAGCGCGGGCGATGTGCGCCGCGTCTGTTTGAGCGGCTTCGGCCACGCCGGATTTCGGCTCGACTACAGGCGCGGCGGTTTTCTCGGCGGACGTTTCGGCGGCTTCGGATTTGGCCGCCTCTGCCACGCCGGACTTGCCTTCGCTGTCCGCCTTGCACGGCGCGCCGTACAAGCGTTGCAGGTTAGCGGCGTAGAAGTCATACCAGCGACCATTGGCATAGCCTCGACCCTGATCGACGCCATTGCCACCGCGATTGTCGCCCTCGCCAAAATGGCTGGCCAACGGTTCGTTCGGCTTGGGCAACGAGTCGAACATGTATTCGCGACCGCTCACATAAGTGCGGTTGACGTCGGGGCTGACGGTGTTGACGCCGAGGGAGTAAAACGGATGCCCTTCAGGGGTTACCAGATACCAGCGGCCATCGCGCTTTTCGCTGCGGAAGAAACCGCTGGCCTTGAACGCCGGGCCCCGATTCCAGCCACCGAATTTGTCCAGTGAAGACTTCTGGCGCTCGGCCAGCCAGCTCTTCAGTTGCTGCTGTTCCTTGGCGGCGGCGGATTTCAGCTGCTGGTCATCGGCGATCTTCTCCGGCCACTTGCCTCGAGTCGATTGCCCGTATGCATCGACCAGATTGCCGTACACGGCCTGGTTGATCCCGTCGTCGTTCTGCACGCCGAAACGCTCGAGCAGCAGGCTCTGGGCAACTTTCGGTTGATCCATCGACAGACTGACCGAGACCACCTGGCTGCGATCAATTGCGCCACTGCTGCTGGCGAGCAGGATGCGTTGGCCATCGACAGTCATCGGCATCGCCGGCCCGGCTTTCATGCCCTGGCTCAACGGCGTGGTGGCGACCAAAGGCACCAACAGGGTCTGCGCCGGACCGGCCGGCAGGTCGACGCGGCTGACCAGGGTTTTGCCATCGTTGCTCTGAATCTGCACGTAAACCGTTACAGCCCAGTCCATCGCGCTCTGCAGCCGCAGGGTCATCATGCCGGACTGCGACCAGTCCCAAGCGCCGGCCTGCGGCGTCAGACGCAGGGTCGGACGGGCCACGGGATTGAAGGTCACACGGCGCAGCACCTCGCCCTCTGCTGTCTGCTCGGCGTTGGCTTGCGGCAGATCAGCATTTTCGGTGACAACCTTGACTACATCGGCCGGGCGCACGAAGTTGAACAGGGCCTGTTGACCGGCAGGCGCTGCGCACAACGGCGCAGCGAAGATCAGGGCGAATACAGCGGGCAACGAACGGCGAATCATAAGAACGGAGTTCTCCCTAACGACCCATCAAGGCCAGTGGAAAAGCGGTGGCAAGGAGATAGACAACACAGTGGGCGAAACCGCCCACCGTTGTCTCAGGATATTTCGCGGCGGAACGGCGGCAGTGCGTTGAGGATCGCCTTGCCGTAGCGCTGGGTGACCAGACGCCGATCAAGCAAGGTGATGGTGCCGCGGTCTTCTTCGGTGCGCAGCAGACGCCCGCAGGCCTGGACCAGTTTCAGCGAAGCGTCGGGCACCGAGATTTCCATGAACGGATTGCCGCCGCGGGCTTCGATCCATTCCGACAGCGCGGCCTCGACCGGGTCATCCGGCACCGAAAACGGGATCTTGGCGATCACCACGTGCTCGCAGTAAGCCCCCGGCAAGTCGACGCCCTCGGCAAAACTGGCGAGGCCGAACAGCACGCTGGAATCGCCGCCATCGACCCGCGCCTTGTGCTTGTTCAGGGTTTCCTGTTTCGACAGGTTGCCTTGAATGAACACTTGCTTGCGCCAGTCACGATCGAGGCCGTCGAATACGTCCTGCATCTGTTTGCGCGAAGAGAACAGCACCAGCGTGCCGCGCGAGCCCTCGACCAGATCCGGCAATTCGCGAATGATCGCCGCCGTGTGCGCCGCCGCATCGCGCGGGTCGGCCTTCAGGTCGGGCACGCGCAATACCCCGGCATCGGCGTGATGGAACGGGCTCGGCACCACGGCGGTGACGGCTTTTTTCGGCAGACCGGCGCGCATGCGGAATCGGTCGAACGTGCCCAGCGCGGTCAGCGTCGCCGAAGTCACCAGACAGCCGTAAGCCACGTTCCACAGGCTGCGGCGCAGGGTTTCTGCGGCGAGGATCGGGCTGGCATTGACCTCGATGTCGAACAGCGAACCGCTTTCGGCCAGGGTCAGCCAGCGCGCCATCGGCGGGCTGTCTTCCGGGTCTTCGGCGGTAAACGCGGTCCACAGTTCCCAGTTGCCGGAAGCACGGGACAACAGGCTGCCAAACAGCGGATACCATTCTTCGGCCTGATTACTGGCGATGCCGATGTTGACCTCGCCGTCCATGCCTTCCTTGAGCAGGTCGGTCAGGCGCTGGAACAGATCGTTGAGCCGCGAAAATCCCTTCTTCAGCTCGATGCCCATTTCGCGCATGTGCTCCGGAATCACCCCGCCGACAAAGCGATGACGCGGGCGCTCGCGGCCCTCGACGTCTTCACCGGGTTTGAAATCGGCCACCTGCTCGCAAGCGCTGAACATGAACTGCTGCTGCGCCTTGATCTCCCGCGCCAGCTCCGGGACCTGCTCGATCAGCTTGCCCAGATCGCCCGGCAACGGGTGCTGGGCCAGCAGTTTGGTGAGGTTCTTGGCGGTGGTTTCCAGCCAATCGGCGGTGGAACGCAGGCGCGTGTAATGGGCGAAGTGGCCGATGGCCTTGTCTGGCAGGTGGTGGCCTTCGTCGAACACGTAAATGGTGTCGCGCGGATCCGGCAGCACCGCGCCGCCACCCAAGGCCAGGTCAGCCAGGACCATGTCGTGGTTGGTGACGATCACGTCGACCTTGCCCATGCCTTCGCGCGCTTTGTAAAAGGCGCACTGGCCGAAGTTCGGGCAATGCCGGTTGGTGCACTGGCTGTGATCAGTAGTCAGGCGCGCCCAATCGGCGTCTTCCAGCGCATTGGGCCAGCTGTCGCGGTCGCCGTCCCACTTATTGCCGGCGAGCTTTTCGATCATGCTGGTGAACAGCTTCTGGCTGGCCTCGTCGACCTCGATCTTGAAGCCTTCTTCTTCGAACAGCTGCGCGGTGGCGGTTTGCGCGTGGCCTTCCTGCAGCAGCATGTCGAGCTTGGACAGGCACATGTAACGGCCACGGCCCTTGGCCAGCGCAAAGCTGAAATTCAGCCCGCTGTTGCGCATAAGGTCAGGCAAATCCTTGTAGACGATCTGCTCTTGCAGGGCGACGGTCGCGGTGGCGATCACCAAGCGCTTGCCGGCCAGTTTCGCAGTCGGGATCGCCGCGAGGCTGTAGGCCACCGTCTTGCCGGTACCGGTGCCGGCTTCCACCGCGACAATCGCGGGGTCGCCACTGCGCCGGCCTTCGTCGTCGGTGTCGATATCACCGAGGACTTTCGCGACTTCAGCGATCATCAGGCGCTGACCGTATCGCGGCTTGAGGCTCTTGGCCTCTAGAAAACGCGAATAGGCGCCCTGGATCGTGGTTTTGAGTTCAGTGCTGATCATTGAGTGTCGGGCGCAAAAACGCTGGATAAATTTTCAGTGGTTTGATTCGGCGGCTATCATACCCCGCTAATCGATCCTGCGCAGAACGGAGTGCCCGAATGACACCTTTTAGCCTCGTTTATCCCCTGCATGTCCTCGCCGCGCTGGTGTGGGTTGGCGGCATGTTTTTCGCCTGGATGGTCTTGCGCCCTGCGGCTGTGAAGGCTTTGGAGGGGCCGGCCCGGCTGACCCTGTGGGTGGAAGTGTTTCAAGGTTTTTTCCGTTGGGTCTGGGTGGCGGTGATCCTCTTGCCGATCACTGGCGTGGGCATGCTGCATTTGCAGCAGGTCGGGTTCGAGACCGCGCCAAAGTACGTGCAGGTGATGATCGGTTTGTATGTGGTGATGACCGCGCTGTTCATCCGCATCCAGGGGCTGATGCTGCCTGAGCTGCGCAAAGCGGTGGAGGCAAAGGACTGGCCGGCGGGTGCGGCGGTGCTGGGGCGGATTCGCCGGGTGGTGGGGGTTAATCTGCTGGTCGGGGTGGTGCTGGTGGCGGTTGCGGCGGCACGGCCTTGATCGTTCCCACGCTCTGCGTGGGAATGCCGCAAGGGACGCTCTGCGTCCAGTGACGCTGAGCGTCACGGGCAGTGTTCCCACGCAGAGCGTGGGAACACTCAGCGGGTTGGACGTTAAAAGCGCTGCACAGTCACAGCACCCGCCGCCCCCGCCGGCCCTGGCTGTCCATCCGCGCCGGCCTTGCCGTTCTTGCCGCCATCGGCGCGATACACCAGGCAGCCCTTGGACTTGCCGCCCTTGCCCGCCTTGCCGCCGACACCCGCCGGCCCACCGGCACCGCCCGCCACGTTGACCTTGATCCGCTCGGCCGGAAATTCACGCGGCACTTCAAGGCGCACCAGCGCTCCCGGTGCGCCTGGCTGGCCGTCGCTACCGTTGCTGCCATCGGAACCATGGCCGGCCGAGCCATAAGTGCAGCCTGGATCTTCACCGTTACCGCCGTCGAGCCCGACAAATCCAGGGGCGCCCGTGCCGCCACGAGCGTCAACCAACAGCTGCGGCGCGTTCAACGCCTTGAATTGCAGATTCAGATTGCGTCCGGCACGGGCGGCCTTTTCATAAGTGCCCGGTGCCCCGCGCGCGGTGATCTGGCTGCCTTCGCTGAGATCGGCGCGCGCCACCTTCATTTCCAGCGCCTGTTCGGCCGGGACGATCGCGATGCGCGCTTCATGGCCCAAACGTAATTCACCGACGTTCAATTCGGTCACGTTCGACGGGATCAGCAAAGTGCCGTAATCGGCTACTTCAAGCTTCTCCAGCTGCAAGGTGCTGGCAGTGTTGGGCAGACGCATCAGCGAGTTGGCTTCGACGCTGACCACCTGGGCGCAGGCAAAGGGACTGATGAATGCAGCGAGCAGGCAGAGTTTACGCATGGGAAGAAGCCTCCGGAGCGGCCGGGGCCGGGATGGTTTGCAGGTGGAAGACGCCGAACACCAGGATGCGGCCACGATCACGCCAGGGATGCGGGCGACCTTTGAGGCTGCGGTTGCACAGCAGCATTTCAATGACATGGATCAGCAACAACAGACCGCCGGCCAGATTGACCAGCAGGTGCAGCGGATGAACGAACGGCACCAGTTGATTGGCCAGCACCACGCAGCAGAACAGCAGGGTCAACAACCGCCCCAGCCACCAGAACACTTTCATACGCCCCCCGTGTTGCGAATTATTCTTTGCGCGCACAGTACCGGCTTCTACGGGGGATAAGCCAGAGGGTCAAATGAAAAAACTTCGCTGTGCCGCTAAATGGCTGCCGGCGCGATAACGATCGCCCGGCAGCTCTAGCCTGCGCCCTGCAGAGGCGCGCTAACGATTGATGTGCAATTCCACGCGACGGTTCTGTGCGCGCCCGTCGTCCGTGGCGTTGTCCGCCACCGGCTCGCTTTCGCCACGCCCTTCGCTGGTCAGTTTGTTCGGCGCCAGGCCCTGACTGAGCAGATAGGACGCAACACTGCTGGCACGGCGTTCCGACAAGGCCTGGTTGTAGGCATCCGAACCTTTGCTGTCGGTGTGGCCGATGACCTTGATGCTGACCACGTCGGCGTTGCGCAACTTGTCCATCAGCGTATCGAGCTGCGCCGTCGCAGCCGGGGTCAGGTCGGATTTGTCGAAATCGAACAGCACGTCGCCGGCATCGCTGAGGGTGATGACTTCCGTTTGCGGCGCCGGCTCCGGCGCTTTGGTCGCAGCCGGGTACACCGGCAGCGGGCAACCGCGATGATCGACCTCGGTGTTTTCCGGGGTATCGGGGCAGCGGTCGCGGCGGTCGAATACGCCGTCGCTGTCTTCATCGCCGTCCTGGGCGTAACAGATCAAGCCTCCGGTGAGGATGCCCAATGCCGCGCCGCCACCGGCCCAGCCGGCGCTTTCGATAGCGCCGAGGCCGCCACCGACCAGCCCGCCGAGAAGGCTGCAGATCGGCCATGTACGTTGATTGAGGGGTGCAGTGCCATCGCTGTGCGTGGCGCAACCGGTGAGCAGGCTGCCGAGCAGCAGTACCGGCAAGACGGACCTTGCGAAAACAGTCATGGTGAAAGCTCCTGTGTCACCGGCCCATACCGGTTACACAGGAGTAAAGACCCGCATCCGCGACTGCACAAGCCGCGGATGCGAGAGGGCTTAGCGGACGATTTTGATTTCGGTGCGACGGTTCTGCGCGCGACCATCAGCCGACTTGTTATCCGCCACTGGCTGACTTTCACCCAGACCGGACACCGAGACGAAGCTGGCGCGTGGCACGCCTTGCTGGATCAGGTATTCCACCACCGAATGCGCACGGCGATCCGAGAGTTTCTTGTTGTAGGCATCGCTGCCCACACTGTCGGTGTGACCGGTCACGGTCAGTTGCGCGGTCGAGGACTCCTGTTTCAGGCGGTCGGCAACCTTGTCCAGTACCTGTTTGTCAGGACCGGTCAGCGTGGCCTTGTCGAACTGGAAGTGCACATCACGGATGACGATGGTTTCTTCCTTGACCACGACCGCTTCTTCAACCACTGGCGCAGGGGCCGGTGGCGGGCAACCGTCAGCATCGACCTGAACGCCTTTAGGCGTGCCCGGGCACTTGTCGCGGCTGTCTGGCACACCATCGCCGTCTTCGTCACCATCACCATGAACCCAGCAATAGGCCGCTGCCGTACCACCGACCAGCAGCGCACCGTAACCGGCCCACGCAGCGCTTTCGGTGGCACCGAGACCGGCGCCGACCACACCACCGACCGCCGCACAGGTCGGCCAGTCGGTTTTCTGCAAACCTGCACAACCAGTCAACACACTGGTTAGCAGAACCAAGGGTAATGCTGTCCGAACTATGCTCATCTAGTTTTCTCCTGAGGGATCGGCTTAAAACCGATTCAGGGAGTAAAGACCGGAGTTTTAATCTCCGCCAGCAATAGGCCATTGCTGTTTGCGACCGTGTTCACAGGGCTTGGCCAGATTGTCGGGCGAGCGCGCCGACGCAACGCTTTGCCCCCGCGCACAGGCAGGCTAGTCTTGGCGGTCTGATTGAGGAGCATTGATGAACGTCGCCATTTCTTCCCGCACGCCGCAACAGGCGTTGGCTGCCTTGCTGGATCGCTACGCGCCGGCGCACTTGCTGCTGATCGGCGCCAGCGAGTTTCCGGCCTTGAGCGCTTTCAAAGAGGCGCATCCGGATACCGTCGTCGCCCATGCCGCACCCGGTACATTGCCCGCCGAACTGGCGGCGCAGCGCTTCGATCTGGCGCTGGTCGTCGATTGCCTGGAACATTTGCCCAAGCGCGACGGCCTGAACCTGTTGGGCGGCATCCGTAACCTCAACGCCAGTCGCATCGCAGTATTGGCGGACCTTAGCGCCAGCGGCTGGCAGGAAACCGACTTCTATTCGCTGGCGCTGCAGGCCAGCGAACGTTTCCAGCGCGACGATCAGGTGCTGACCCTGTTCACCTACGATCTGCTTGACTACAAACAAGTCCCTGATTGGCTCAATTCGCGATTCTGGGCCAATCCGGAAAATTTCGGGAAATACTGGTGGTAATGCAATGAGTACAGCTATTTGCCCGTGCGGCAGCGGCAATCTGCTGGAAGCCTGCTGCGGCCATTATCACGAAGGCCACCCGGCACCGTGCGCCGAAGCGCTGATGCGTTCGCGCTACAGCGCTTATGTGCTGGGGCTGATCGATTATCTGGTGGCAACCACCCTGCCCGCTCAGCAAGCGGGTCTGAATCAGCAGGCGATCCGCGACTGGAGCGCGCAGAGCACCTGGCTCGGTCTGGAAGTGGAAAGCTCGGAAGTCTTCGGCGGCCAGCCGGAGCACGCCTTCGTCACCTTTACCGCGCGCTGGCATGACGACCAGGGCGAGCACAGTCATCGCGAGCGCTCCTCGTTCGTGCAGAACGGCGGCCGCTGGTATTTCATCGACCCGACCGTGCCGATGAAGTTGGGGCGCAATGACAATTGCCTGTGTGGCAGCGGGCAGAAATTCAAGAAATGCTGCTCGGGGTATTTCGGCGCGTAGACCGGCTGGCGACTAGACTGGGGTCAAAGGGAGTTCTGCTCGATGCTCGGTCAACGTCACACGTTGCGATTGGTTGTTCTGATGCTGATGTTGAACCTCGGCGGTTGCGCGTCGTGGTTCGGCGACGACAGCGTCGAACCCGCCGTGCATCTGGTGAAAGTCGAAGTGGTGCGGGCGAAACTGCTCGAACAGAAATTCATCCTGCATTTTCGCGTCGACAACCCCAACGACAGCGAACTGACCGTGCGCGGTCTGGAATACCGTATCCATCTGGCTGACATCCTGCTGGCTGAGGGTGAACACGAGCATTGGTTCAGCGTCGGACCGAAACACAGTGCATATTTCAAGGTGCCGATCCGCACCAACCTGTGGCCGAAGGTCAAGGACGTGGTGAAAATGCTGAAAAAATCCGATCAGCAGATTCCCTATCGCCTGCAGGGCGAAATGGAAACCGGTTTATTCATCGCCCACTACGTGCACCTGGAGCGCAATGGCGTGATAATCCCCGCCGATTTAATTCCGGAGCAACACCGATGACCCAGCAACCTCATGTCCACGGCCCTGACTGCAACCACGACCACGACCATCATCACGAGCATGACCACGGCCACGTGCACGGCCCGAACTGCGGCCACGCCCACCAGGAACCGGTGCGCAACGCCTTGAAAGACGTCGGCCGCAACGACCCGTGCCCATGCGGCAACGGCAAGAAATTCAAGAAGTGCCACGGCGCGTGATGCGTTGGGCGGAGCATCTCTTCGCCCGTTAGATCGCCATCGCTTGCAGGCAAGCTCCCACCTTCGACCGCGTTATTCAATTGCAACGCGGTCCAGTGTGGGAGCCTGCTCGCGATGAGGCCGGCACATCCAGCATGGTTGTCGCCTGATACACAGCCATCGCTTGCAGGCAAGCTCCCACAAAAAACCGTCGCCCCCTTCAGGCCGAGTGTCAGCTCGCCTGCTGTTGATTTTGATCCACCGGCGACGTTGAAGGCTGGGGCTTGAAATCAGCCTGAAAATCAAAAGCCCCTCACCCTAGCCCTCTCCCAGAGGGAGAGGGGACTGACCGGGGTGGATGCGAAAGCTACGCCGACGTGAAATACCGAGTCGCACACAGGTCTGGAACAGCCCACAAATCGGCTCCCTCTCCTGGGGGAGAGGGCTGGGCGGGCGGCGTTCCGATGAGGGGCGAATACACCACAAATCCAAAGCCAACCACCCGCTTCTAACCACTCAACAATGAGCGTTAGCTCGAGTGCTTTTGATCTTGATCCACCGGCGACGTCGGAAGGCTGAGTGGAGGGATTGATCCGGGCGTGGGAGCGTAGCGACCGTCTGGCGCAGCCAGACACAGCGGAAGTAGGTGCAGCGAAGCAAACCGTAGCCGCTGCGCCCGGATCAGTCCCGGAGCGAAGGAACCCGAGCTTGCGAGGGCCGAACGCAGGAGCAAGCGTTTTTTTGCTTACTTTTTTTAGGCGTTTGTAAAAAAAGTGAGTCGCCGTCAGGCGAAACCGCCAGCCGCAGCACCCGAAACAACGGATATGTACACAGCAACAAAAAAAACCAATAGAGATATTCAGCCAGCCGCCAGAACCCGGTCACTGCTGACCACCGTCGCATACTCCCCGTGCAAATTCCCCAGCGACATCCCGTGCACCTCCTCAGCCGTCCGCGGTGTGCCGAAATAATCGGCCTTGTCGAAGGTAAAACACCCGTCCTCGACCACCCAAGCATCGAACCCAAGATTACCGGCGGTACGCGCCGTTGATTCCACCGAGTTGTGGGTAGCCACGCCGACAATCACCAGTTGCCCAATCCCCGCCTCACGCAATCGTGCCTCCAGTCCAGTGGCAGAAAACGCATCCGGCACCTGCTTCTGAACCAGCCACTCGCCCTGCTGCGGCACGAATCGTGGCTGAAACTCCACGCCCTCCTGCTCCGGCCAGAACACCGATTCCGGCGAGCGCGACAGATGCTGGACATGAATCACCGGGCGCGCGGTCCGGCGCCACAGCGCCAACAGATCAAGAATCCGTTCTTCCGCCTGCGGGTTATTTCTTCGGCCGAGACGCGGATGCAGAATGCCTTTCTGTTGATCAATGATGATCAGTGCAGCGTTGCCCTTGAGCTCCATGGCGATTTTTCTCACGAGGTTTGATCGGTTTTCCTCAGTTCACCATCACCGCTTCGCGTCAGGCAACTGCAAACGCGTCGACTGACCGCCTTACCACTGAAGAAATAACCGCTCACCCCGCTTGCGCGGCCCTCGCCTGCTCACTAACGTAGCGCCTTTATTGCGCACCCAGCCTTTGTCCCTCCAGGAGCTTCGCCCATGGCCTCGCCAGCCCTTACACATTTTCTTCCCCGGTTCGGCGTTGCCGCAGCAGTGGCCGGTGTCCTGGGCCTGTCCGGTTGCCAGACCTGGAACGCCCAGGACAGCCTGCCACCGACCTCCGGCGTGCAGCCGCTCAAGGGCCTGGCGCAGAATGTTTCGGTACGCCGCAATGCCATGGGCATGCCGTTGATCGAAAGCAACACCTTCCACGATGCGCTGTTCAGCCTCGGCTACGTCCACGCCAGCGACCGCATCAACCAGATGGTCACCTTGCGTCTGCTGGCACAGGGCCGTCTGGCGGAAATGGCCGGGGCCTCGATGCTCGATGCCGACCGCTACATGCGCGCGGTAAACCTGAAGAAAAGCGCTGGCGAGTTGTACAAGGCTTCGTCGCCGCGTCTCAAACGCTTCTTCGAAGTCTATGCGCGGGGCGTGAATGCTTACCTGTTCCGCTACGCCGACAAGCTGCCGGGCGATCTCGCCGCCAGCGGCTACAAGCCTGAATACTGGAAGCCGGAAGATTCGGCGCTGATCTTCGCCCTGCTGAATTTCAGCCAGTCGGCCAACCTGCCGGAAGAAATCCAGTCGCTGGTGCTCGCGCAAACCGTCACCAGCGACAAACTCGCCTGGCTGACGCCGTCCGCGCCGGATGAAAACCTGCCGCTGGCCGAGGCCGACAAGCTGCAAGGTCTCAAGCTCAACGGGCAGATTCCCGGGCTGAGCGAATTGAGCAACGCCAGCCAGCAACTGTCGACGCTGAACCTGCTCGGTGCGACGTCGGCGAACAACTGGGCGATCGCCCCGCAACGCAGTCGCAGCGGCAAGAGCCTGCTGGCCAGCGACGCCCACGGGCCGCTGATGGCGCCATCGTTGTGGAGCTTCGTGCAGATCCGCGCGCCGAAATATCAGGCGGCCGGGGTGACCATCGCCGGTTTGCCGATGGTGCTGGGCGGTTTCAACGGCAAAGTGGCGTGGAGCATGACCAGCGTGCTCGGCGACAATCAGGACCTGTTCCTGGAAAAAATTCGCCGCCAGGGCAGCAGCCTGACCTACGAGGTCAACGGCAAATGGCAGCCACTGGGCGTGCGCAACGAAACCTATTTCGTCAAAGGCCAGCGACCGATTCGTGAAGCGGTGTACGAAACCCGTCACGGCGCGCTCCTCAACAGCGCTCAAGCGGCAGCGCAAGGCAGCGGTTTCGGCCTGGCCTTGCAGACCCCGAGCTTCACCGACGACAAATCCCTGGACGCGTTTTTTGACCTGACCCGTGCGCAAACCGTCGAACGTGCTTCCGACGCCAGCCGCGAAATCCGTGCTATCACCACCAATCTGGTGTTCGCCGATGCGAGCAACATTGGCTGGCAGGTCACCGGACGCTTCCCCAACCGCCGTGAAGGCGAAGGCCTGCTGCCCTCGCCGGGTTGGGAGGGTCGTTATGATTGGGACGGTTACGCCGACCCGATGCTGCACCCCTACGATCAGGACCCGGCGCAAGGCTGGCTCGGCACCGCCAACCAGCGCGTGATCCCCGACGGTTACGGCATGCAGTTGTCGAAATCATGGGCGGCCCCGGAGCGCGGCGAGCGCCTGGCGGAACTGGCTGGCGGCAGCAAACACGACAGCCGCAGCGTGATCGCCATGCAGTACGATCAGACCACAACCTTTGCCGCCAAACTGAAGAAAGTCTTTGAAGCGCCGGGCATGAAACAACCGCTGAAGCAGGCGATCGATGCCCTGCCGGAAGCCGAGCGCAGCAAGGCCCGCGAAGCCTTTACGCGGCTGATGGCGTTCGGCGGCAAGCTCACCCCGACCTCGGCGGATGCGGCGCTGTATGAACTGTTTCTGCAGGAAAGCATGAAGCAGATCTTCCTCGACGAACTCGGCCCGCAATCGAGCCCGGCGTGGAAAGCGTTTGTCGCCAACGGGGATACGTCGTACGCAGCGCAGGCCGACCATTTGCTCGGTCGCGAGGACAGCCCGTTCTGGGATGACGTGCGCACGCCGCAGAAAGAAGACAAGGCGCAGATTCTTGCACGCAGCCTCGCCGCTGCGATCAGTGCGGGCGACAGTCAATTGGGCGGCGATCACCGCGCCTGGCAGTGGGGCAAGTTGCACAGCTACCAATGGCGCGATGCCAACGGCCAGACCGTGCGCGGGCCGCTGGCGGCGGGTGGTGATCACACGACGCTGAACACCGCTGCGTTTGCCTGGGGGCAGGATTTCGCGACCACGCGGGCACCGTCGATGCGTTTCATCGTCGACTTCGGCCAGGCGGAACCGCTGATGGGGCAGAACGGTACCGGGCAGTCGGGTAATCCGCTTAGCCCGAGTTACCTCAACGGCATCGATGCGTGGCTGAAGGGGCAGTACATCGGGTTGCCGATGCAGCCGCAGAATTTTGACCGGGTGTATGGCAAGACTCGACTGACACTTACTCCCGGGAAATAGGCCAAAGATCAAAAGCCCCTCATCGGAACGCCGCCCGCCTAGCCCTCTCCCAAAGGGAGAGGGGACTGATTGGGGATGCTTGAGAAATTCGCCGACCTGATCGAGCGAGGCTGAATCCGGCATGGATTTCATTTTGCCGAAACCGGCACTGATCGTTCCCACGCTCCGCGTGGGAATGCCTCAACGGACGCTCCGCGTTCGGCACTGGAGGGGACGCGGAGCGTCCCGGGCTGCGCTCCCACGCAGAGCGTGGGAACGATCAGAGTGGCTCGGCTTCCAGGCGAGGTCAGCCCCATATTCAGCTCGGTCCATCAGGTCGATGCACCTCGTCAGACACTTCGCTCGGCCCCCTCTCCCTCCGGGAGAGGGCTGGGGTGAGGGTAGCGCGGCAAAACCGATCGAACTTCCAGCCTCACGCCCGCCTCATACGTAACAAGCCCCCCATTCCGGTCACGACATGGATCTTGTTATCGCCCGACCCGAAGGTCTCTATTGCCCCGCCGGGGATTTCTATATCGATCCGTGGCGCCCGGTCGAACGTTCGGTCATCACCCATGCCCACGGCGATCATGCACGAACCGGCAATCAGCATTACCTGTCCAGCAGCGCCAACGAAGGGATTTTGCGCGCGCGCCTCGGTCAGGACATCAACCTGCAGACCCTGCCCTACGGCCAGCGCCTGACGCATCACGGTGTCACCTTGAGTTTTCACCCGGCCGGCCATGTGCTCGGTTCGGCGCAGGTGCGTCTGGAATATGGCGGCGAAGTCTGGGTCGCGTCGGGCGATTACAAGGTCGAACCGGACGGCACCTGCGCGCCGTTCGAACCGGTGCGCTGCCACACGTACATCACCGAATCGACCTTCGGTCTGCCGATCTACCGCTGGCAGCCGCAAGCGCAGATTTTCGCCGAGATCAATCAATGGTGGGCCGCCAACATCGCCGCCGGCAAAGCCAGCGTGTTGCTCTGTTATTCATTCGGCAAGGCTCAGCGAATTCTCCACGGCATCGACGCCAGCCTCGGGCCGATCCTCAGCCACGGCGCAGTCGAGCCGCTGAACCGGGTCTATCGCGAGGCCGGCGTGTATCTGCCACCGACGCTTTACGCAGGAGATATAAAGAAAAGCGACCCGATCATGCGCCAGGCGCTGGTCATCGCCCCGCCCTCGGCCGGCGGCAGTACATGGATGCGTCGTTTCGGCGAATTCAGCGACGGTTTCGCCAGCGGCTGGATGCGTTTGCGCGGCACTCGGCGGCGGCGTGGCGTCGATCGCGGTTTCGTGCTTTCCGACCACGCCGACTGGCCAGGCCTCCTGTGGGCCATCGAACAGACCGGCGCGGAACGGGTGATGGTCACTCACGGTTCGATCGGCGTGCTGGTGCGCCACCTGCGTGAAAAAGGTCTGGATGCGCAAGGCTTCAACACCGAGTACGGCGATGACGAAGAAGAAAACGCCGCCAGCGAGCCCGCCGTGGCCCAGGTGCCGACATGAAAGCGTTTGCCGAGCTGTACGCCGAACTCGACGCGACCACCTCGAGCAACGCCAAACTGGCAGCGATGCAGGCCTACTTCGCCCAGGCCGAGCCACAGGATGCGGCGTGGGCGGTGTACTTTCTTTCCGGTGGTCGGCCCCGGCAACTGGTGCCGGTGAAGATCCTGCGTGAACTGGCGGTCGAGGTTTCCGGGCTGGAACCGTGGCTGTTCGAGGAAAGTTATCAGGCGGTCGGCGATCTGGCGGAAACCATTTCGCTGGTGTTGCCTGAAAACCCGCACAGCTCCGAAGCCGGCCTTGCTGAGTGGATCGAAGACAAGCTGCTGCCACTGCGCGGCGAAACCCCGGAGTCTCTGGCGCGGCAACTGCCGGCACTGTGGGTGCAACTTGATCGGGCGAGCCTGATGCTGTGCATCAAACTGATCACCGGCAGCTTCCGCGTCGGGGTGTCGAAACTGCTGGTCACCCGCGCTCTGGCATCGATGGCCGGGCTCGACAGTAAACGTGTCGCGCAGCGACTGGTCGGCTACACCGACCTGTCCAACCGGCCGAGTGCCGCCAGCTATCTGAAACTGATCGCCCCTGAGTCGGCTGACGAACATGCCCAACGCGGCGGTCAGCCCTACCCGTTCTTCCTCGCCCATGCCCTGTCGCAACCGGTCGATCAGTTCAACGCATTGCTCGGCCCGGTCAGCGACTGGCAGGTGGAATGGAAGTGGGATGGCATTCGTGCGCAAGTGGTCAAGCGTGACGGCCGTTTGTGGGTGTGGTCGCGGGGTGAGGAACTGGTTACCGAACGGTTTCCCGAACTTGACGTGCTGGTGCATGGATTACCGGATGGCACGGTCATCGACGGTGAAATCGTTGTCTGGAAAAGCACCCATCCGAGCACCGAAGACGCCTTCAATCCGCAGTCCACGGCGCCGCCGGCGGTTCAACCCTTCGCCCTGCTGCAACAACGCATCGGCCGCAAGACCCTCGACAAGAAGATCCTCGAAGACGTGCCGGTGGTGGTGCTCGCCTACGACCTGCTGGAATGGCAGGGCGAAGACTGGCGCAACCAGACCCAGGCCAGACGCCGCGAACAACTGGAAGCCGTGATCGCGCGCTGCAACAGTCCGGTGCTGTTGCCGTCGCCGGTGCTGACCGGCGGCGACTGGGCCGATCTTGCCCAACAACGCGAGGCCTCGCGGCGCCTCGGGGTCGAGGGCATGATGCTCAAGGCACGCGACGCGTTGTATGGCGTCGGGCGCACCAAGGACATGGGCGTGTGGTGGAAGTGGAAGGTCGATCCGTTCAGTGTCGATGCGGTGTTGATCTATGCGCAGCGCGGTCATGGTCGTCGCGCCAGCCTGTACAGCGATTACACCTTCGCCGTGTGGGACGGCCCGCCGGAGTCGAGCCAACGCTCGCTGGTGCCGTTTGCCAAGGCCTATTCGGGGCTGACCGATGAAGAAATGCGCCAGGTCGACAGCATCGTGCGCAAGACCACGGTAGAGAAGTTCGGCCCGGTCAGCAGCGTCAAACCGAGCCTGGTGTTCGAACTGGGTTTCGAAGGCATCGCCCTGTCACGGCGGCACAAGAGCGGAATCGCCGTGCGCTTCCCGCGCATGCTGCGCTGGCGCAAGGATAAAACCGTCGAAGAGGCTGACAGCCTCGCTACCTTACAGGATCTACTGGCCTGATCCTGGCCCCGCCCCGGTGATCGCAGTAATCGCGATGATCGCGGTGATCGTACCCCCGCTCTGCGTGGGAATGCTTCAACGGACGCTCCGCGTTCGGCTTTGGAAGGGACGCAGAGCGTCCCGGGCTGCGTCCCTACGCAGAGCGTGGGAACGATCAAGGTGAGCAGTCGAGCGCCGAGCAGTGCAAAGCCCCAAAACTGTGCAAGAATCCAGACCCAGCCAAGCGCTCGCACCAATCGCGTGCTCGCCCTCGTGTCTCAATCTTTTAAAACACCTGTTCGGCACTCTGGTTCGGAAATTGCTACTTTCTATAGGTCGTAAGCGTTGCAGTAACAATAATTCTGCGCCACAAGCGCTCATATTGGTTCTTAGGGATTGAATAATGAAAAAAGCATTGCTGACCCTTTCTGCACTGGCGTTGTGCATGGCCGCCGGCTCCGCGCTGGCCAAGGAATACAAAGAGCTGCGCTTTGGCGTTGACCCTTCGTACGCACCGTTCGAGTCGAAAGCGGCCGATGGCAGCCTGGTGGGTTTCGATATCGACCTGGGTAACGCGATCTGCGCCGAACTGAAGGTCAAGTGCAAGTGGGTCGAAAGCGATTTCGACGGCATGATTCCGGGCCTCAAGGCCAACAAGTTCGACGGTGTGATCTCGTCGATGACCGTGACCCCGGCGCGCGAGAAGGTCATCGACTTCTCCAGCGAACTGTTTTCCGGCCCAACCGCTTATGTGTTCAAGAAAGGCTCGGGGCTGAGCGCTGACGTTGCGTCGCTCAAGGGCAAAACCGTCGGTTATGAGCAAGGCACCATTCAGGAAGCCTACGCCAAAGCCGTGCTGGACAAGGCTGGCGTGAAAACCCAGGCCTATCAGAACCAGGATCAGGTTTACTCCGACCTGACTTCCGGTCGTCTCGATGCGGCCATTCAGGACATGCTGCAAGCCGAACTGGGTTTCTTGAAGTCGCCAAAAGGCGAAGGCTATGAAGTCAGCCAGCCGGTCGACAGTGAATTGCTGCCAGCCAAAACAGCTATCGGTATCAAGAAAGGTAACACTGAGCTGAAAGCGCTTTTGGATAAAGGTATCAAAGCGTTACACGACGACGGCAAATACGCCGAGATTCAAAAGAAACACTTTGGCGATCTGAATCTGTACAGCGGCAAATAATGCCCCGGCGCCCATCCTCGATGGGCGCCTTTTCCATCCGTTCAGGTTGCTGATTTATGTTTGAAACCCTTCTGCAAAATCTGGGGCTGGCCTCCTTCAGTCTGCAGGGCTTCGGCCCGTTGCTGCTGGCAGGCACCTGGATGACCATCAAATTATCGGCGATGTCGCTGCTGGTGGCCGTGTTGCTCGGCCTGCTCGGCGCCAGTGCCAAACTGTCGAAAGTCAAACTGCTGCGCCTGCCTGCCCAGCTCTACACCACGCTGATCCGCGGCGTACCGGACCTGGTGCTGATGCTGCTGATCTTCTACAGCCTGCAAACCTGGCTGACGTCGCTGACCGACTACATGGAATGGGAATACATCGAGATCGACCCGTTCAGCGCCGGCGTACTGACCCTGGGCTTCATTTATGGCGCGTACTTCACCGAGACCTTCCGTGGCGCGATTCTCGCGGTGCCGCGCGGTCAGGTCGAAGCGGCCACCGCGTACGGTCTGAAACGCGGCCAGCGCTTTCGCTTCGTGGTGTTTCCGCAAATGATGCGTTTCGCCCTGCCGGGCATCGGCAATAACTGGATGGTGATGCTCAAGGCCACCGCGCTGGTGTCGATCATCGGCCTCGCCGACCTGGTCAAAGCCGCGCAGGACGCCGGTAAAAGCACCTATCAACTGTTCTATTTCCTGGTTCTCGCTGCCTTGATTTACTTGCTGATCACCAGTGCCTCCAACTTCATTCTGCGCTGGCTCGAACGTCGCTACGCGGCCGGTGCCCGGGAGGCCGTGCGATGATCGAACTCCTCCAGGAATACTGGCGCGCCTTCCTTTATACCGACGGCCAGAACATCACCGGGCTGGCGATGACGATGTGGCTGCTGACCGCCTCGATCTGCATCGGCTTCATCGTCTCGATTCCGCTGTCGATCGCCCGCGTCTCGCCGCACTTCTACATTCGCTGGCCGGTGCAGTTCTACACCTATCTGTTCCGGGGCACGCCGCTGTATATCCAGCTGCTGATCTGCTACACCGGGATCTACAGCCTGACGGCCGTGCGTGAGCAGCCGTTGCTCGACAGTTTCTTTCGCGATGCGATGAACTGCACGATCCTCGCCTTTGCCTTGAACACCTGCGCCTACACCACGGAGATCTTCGCCGGGGCGATTCGCAGCATGAACCACGGCGAAGTCGAAGCGGCCAAGGCTTACGGCCTGACCGGCTGGAAGTTGTATGCGTATGTGATCATGCCCTCGGCGCTGCGCCGGTCGTTGCCGTATTACAGCAACGAAGTGATCCTGATGCTGCACTCGACCACTGTGGCCTTCACCGCGACCATTCCCGATATCCTTAAAGTCGCGCGGGACGCCAACTCGGCAACCTTCCTGACGTTTCAATCGTTCGGCATCGCCGCGCTGATCTACCTGACCATTACCTTTGCGCTGGTCGGCCTGTTCCGCCTTGCCGAACGCCGATGGCTGGCCTTCCTCGGCCCGACTCACTAGGACAACCCTGCAAATGCGCCACCTGATTCATGACTTGCTGGCCCCGCTGCCGGGGACCGCACGACAGATTCACAGCTTCCACTTCGGCCCGGAGCAGGCCAAGGGCAAGGTGTATATCCAGTCTTCGCTGCATGCCGACGAACTGCCCGGCATGCTGGTGGCCTGGCACCTCAAGCAACGGCTGGCCGAGCTGGAAGCCGCCGGCCGCCTGCGCAGCGAGATCGTGCTGGTGCCGGTGGCCAATCCGGTCGGCCTCGAGCAAGTGCTGATGGACGTACCGCTGGGTCGCTACGAACTGGAGAGCGGGCAGAACTTCAACCGCTGGTTCGTCGACCTCAGCGAAGAAATCGGCAACGCCATCGAAGGCCAGCTCAGCGACGACCCGCAACACAACCTCGAACTGATCCGCGCCAGCCTGCGCGCCGCCCTCGCCCGCCAGACCGCCAGCACGCAACTGCAATCCCAGCGCCTGACCTTGCAACGGCTGGCCTGCGACGCCGACATGGTGCTCGACTTGCACTGCGATTTCGAATCGGTGGTGCACCTTTACACCACGCCGGAAGCCTGGCCGCAGGTCGAGCCGCTGGCGCGCTACATCGGTGCCCAGGCGAGCCTGCTTGCCACTGACTCTGGCGGTCAGTCGTTCGACGAGTGCTTCACCCTGCTCTGGTGGCAACTGAAGGAACGCTTCGGCGAACACTTCGAGATTCCGCTGGGCAGTTTCTCGGTCACCGTCGAATTGCGCGGTCAGGGTGACGTCACTCATCCGCTGGCCAGCCGCGACTGCCAGGCGCTGATCGACTATCTGATCCAGTTCGATGCGATCGTCGGCGAAACCAAGCCACAGCCGTCCTTGCCCTACCCTGCCACGCCGTTGGCCGGCGTCGAACCGGTGACCACCCCGGTCGGTGGCCTGCTGGTGTACACCGCCACCGCCGGGCAGTACCTGGAGGCCGGTCAGCAGATCGCCGAAATCATCGACCCGATCCACGATCGCGTCACCCCCATTCATTGCACCGCCGCCGGCCTGCTGTACGCACGCTCGCTGCGGCGCATGGCCACTGCCGGCATGGTCATTGCCCACGTTGCGGGCGCTGAAGCCTATCGCAGCGGCTACCTACTTTCGCCTTGAGGATGTTCCTCCCATGTACAAACTGACCGTTGAAGGCCTGCATAAAAGCTATGGCGACCATCAGGTGCTCAAAGGCGTTTCGCTCAAGGCCAAAACTGGCGACGTGATCAGCCTGATCGGCGCCAGCGGCTCGGGCAAAAGCACGTTTTTGCGCTGCATCAACTTTCTCGAGCAACCCAACGACGGCGCCATGAGCCTCGATGGCCAGTCGATCCGCATGGTCACCGATCGCCACGGCATGCACGTCGCCGACGCCAATGAACTGCAACGCCTGCGCACGCGGGTGGCCATGGTGTTCCAGCATTTCAACCTGTGGAGCCACATGACTGTGCTGGAAAACATCACCATGGCTCCGCGCCGGGTGCTGGGTTGCAGCAAACAGGAGGCCGACGACCGCGCCCGGCGCTATCTGGACAAGGTCGGCCTGCCGGCGCGCGTCGCCGAGCAATACCCGGCGTTTCTCTCCGGCGGCCAGCAACAGCGCGTGGCGATTGCCCGGGCGCTGGCGATGGAACCGGAAGTCATGCTGTTCGACGAACCCACCTCGGCGCTGGACCCGGAACTGGTCGGCGAAGTGCTCAAGGTGATTCAGGGCCTGGCCGAGGAAGGCCGGACGATGATCATGGTCACCCACGAAATGAGTTTCGCGCGCAAGGTGTCGAATCAGGTGCTGTTTCTGCACCAGGGTATGGTCGAAGAAGAAGGTGCGCCGGAGGATGTGTTGGGCAACCCGAAGAGCGAACGGCTGAAGCAGTTCCTCAGCGGCAACCTGAAATAACGCCGTACACAACCCCCCTGTAGGAGTGAGCCTGCTCGCGATAGCGTCATACCAGTCGATGCTTTTGTGACTGACAAACCGCTATCGCGAGCAGGCTCACTCCTACAGGGAACCGCGCCTGCCTTAAAAATCAAACTTGTCCCCCCGCTTCGCTGTCTCTGAAAAAACCCCTCCAGAGCGCACGCAGCCGGCATGGCGAAATCCCCCGACCTTGCAAAAACCTGGTTCAGCGCCCGCGGCTGGAAGCCATTCGCGTTTCAAAAGCAGGTGTGGGCCGCGGTGAAGAAAGGCGAGTCCGGGCTGCTGCATGCCAGCACCGGTGCTGGTAAAACCTATGCCGTGTGGTTCGCTGCGCTCAACCGCTACGCCCGTGAGCGACCTGCCGTCGAAACACCGCGCAAACGCAAGCCACCCGCCGAACCGCTGACGGTGCTGTGGATCACCCCCATGCGAGCGCTGGCCGCGGACACGGCGCGCGCCTTGCAGGCACCGGTTGATGACCTGAACCTCCCCTGGAGCATCGGTCTGCGCACCGGCGACACCAGCAGCAGCGAGCGCGCCCGCCAGGGCCGGCGCCTGCCGACTGCGCTGATCACCACGCCAGAGAGCCTGACGCTGCTGCTCGCCCGTGCCGATGCGCGCACGGCGCTGTCGACCTTGCGCATGATCGTCGTCGATGAATGGCACGAGTTGCTAGGCAACAAGCGCGGCGTGCAATTGCAACTGGCCCTCGCCCGCCTGCGTCATTGGCAGCCGGAGCTGATCGTCTGGGGCGTCTCTGCCACGCTCGGTAATCAATCCCACGCTGAACAGGTGCTGATCCCACAGGGTGGGGGCGTGAGTGTGCAAGGACAAAGCGAAAAAGCGCTGCAAGTTGACACCCTGCTCCCACCGGCTATAGAGCGTTTTCCGTGGGCTGGGCACATCGGCCTGAAGATGCTGCCGCAAGTGGTCGCCGAACTGGATACCTGCGCCAGCAGCCTGGTGTTCACCAACACCCGCGCGCAATCGGAAATCTGGTATCAGGCGCTGCTTGAAGCCCGGCCGGATTGGGCCGGATTGATCGCCTTGCATCACAGCTCGCTGTCACGCGATACCCGTGACTGGGTCGAACAGGCATTGAAGGACGGACAGTTGAAAGCCGTGGTGTGCACCTCCAGCCTGGATTTGGGCGTGGATTTTCTGCCGGTCGAGCGCGTGCTGCAGATCGGTTCGGCCAAAGGCGTTGCGCGTCTGATGCAACGGGCCGGGCGTTCCGGCCACGCACCGGGGCGCACCTCGCGGGTGACGCTGGTGCCGACTCACAGCCTGGAACTGATCGAAGCGGTGGCCGCACGCGATGCGGTCGAGCAGCGGCGCATCGAGCCGCGCCTGTCGCCGCACAAACCTTTGGATGTGCTGGTGCAGCATCTGGTCAGCATGGCCCTTGGCGGTGGGTTTATTCCTGAAGATTTGTACGAAGAGGTCCGTGGCGCCTGGGCTTACCGCGACCTGACGCTGGGTGACTGGGCCTGGGCGCTGGCATTCGTACGCCATGGCGGGATGTCTCTTACAGCCTATCCGGATTATCGCCGGGTCGAGCCTGACGAACACGGCGTCTGGCGGGTACCGGATGCGCGTCTGGCGCGGCGCCACCGAATGAGCATCGGCACCATCGTCAGCGATGCGAGCATCAACCTGAAATTCTGGAGCAAGGGCGGCGGTGGCAAGCAACTGGGCAGCGTCGAAGAAGGATTTATCGCCCGGCTTAAACCGGGAGACGGTTTTTTGTTCGCCGGGCGCTTGCTGGAATTGGTGCGCGTGGAAAACATGACCGCCTACGTCAAACGCAGCACCGCGAAAAAAGCCGCGGTGCCGCGCTGGAATGGCGGGCGCATGCCGCTTTCCAACGAGCTGGCCGAAGCCGTGGTCAGGCGCTTCACCGCAGCCGCCCAAGGTGAGTTCACCGGGCCGGAAATGCACGCGCTGCGGCCATTGCTGGACACGCAGATGCGCTGGTCCGGCCTGCCCGCCGAGGAAAACCTGCTGGCCGAGGTACTGAAATCCCGCGAAGGCTGGCACCTGTTTCTTTACCCGTTCGCCGGGCGCCAGGTGCATCTGGGGCTGGCGAGTCTGTTGGCCTGGCGGGTCAGCCAGCGCCAGCCTGTGACATTCTCGATAGCGGTGAATGATTACGGACTGGAACTGCTCAGTGCCACGCCCGTCGATTGGGCTGAACACTTGAATGGCGCGCTGTTTAATGCCGATCAACTGTTAGCCGACGTGCTGGCCAGCCTCAACGCGGGCGAACTGGCGCTACGGCGCTTTCGCGAGATCGCACGGATCGCCGGACTGGTTTTCGCCGGTTATCCCGGGGCGCCGAAAAGCACCCGCCAGGTGCAGGCGTCGAGCGGTTTGTTCTTTCAAGTGTTCAAACAATACGACGCCGACAACCTGCTGCTGGCCCAGGCCGGGGAGGAAGTGTTGCGTGAAGAACTGGATATCGCTCGACTGGAGCAGACCTTGCACCGGATCAACCGAATGAAACTTGATGTGCATTTGATCAAACGCCCGACACCGCTGGGCTTTCCATTATTGGTCGAGCGGATGCGTGAAAGCATGAGTTCGGAAAAACTGGCTGACAGGATCAGAAGAATGGTCGGTGATCTGGAAAAAACCGCTGACAACGGGAGATCGTCATGAGCGCGGCGTATCCGGTGCGCCTGGCCGGCGAAGAATTATGGTTGCTGCCGGAGAAAGCCCTGTACTGGCCTGCGCAGGAGGCACTGCTGATCGCCGACGTGCATTTCGGCAAAGCGGCGGCCTATCGCAGTCTCGGCCAGCCGGTGCCGCATGGCACCACTGCGAGCAATATTGCGGTAATCGACGCGTTGCTGGCGAAGCTGCCGTGCCGCCAGTTGATCTTCCTCGGCGATTTTCTTCACGGACCTGGCTCACATGCGCCAAATACGCTGAACGCGTTGGCTGAGTGGCGAGCACGGCACGCTGATCTGCCGATGACGCTGATTCGTGGCAATCACGACAAACGCGCGGGCGACCCACCGGCCTCGCTGAATATTCGCGTGGTGCCAGAACCGATGCTGCTGGGCCCGTTCGCCTTGCAACATGAACCCGACCCGCATCCCGAACGGCACGTACTCGCCGGCCATGTGCATCCGGTCTATCGACTGCACGGCAAGGGGCGGCAGAGCCTGCGTCTGGCCTGTTTCCGGCTGGGCGAGCGCATCAGCCTGATGCCGGCATTCGGGGCGTTCACCGGAGGCTTTCAGGTCGAGCGCGACGAAACCTGCAGAGTTTTCGTGATCGGCGATAACGAAATATGGCCCGTCAGTTAGTAACTGACGGGCCATACCGGTGACAGTGGGTCAGGCGACAGGCGCCGGAGGCGGTTCGTCCGGCAGAGTCGGCTCGCCGGGTTCGGTCGGTTGTTCATTGGGAGTATCGGGATCAGGCTGACCGGGAACCCCGCCAGCCGCGCTCAGAGGCGGATGCGCCAACAAGGACCAGGCCAATACGCCAACCTGATTGGGCTCAAGCCTTGCCAGTTCGGCAGTGATTTGCGGATCGATCTTCATAGGGCACTCCTCGGCGAAGGCCCGTTTCGCTGGAAACAAAAACGGGCAGTACACCTCATAGAGTGTCTGCCCGCCGAAGAATTCCCGCGTTCCGTCGGATGACCGATCAGGTGCGCGGCAAGGTCACGCCACGCTGGCCTTGGTACTTGCCGCCGCGATCCTTGTAGGAGACTTCGCATTCCTCGTCGGATTCGAGGAAGAGCATCTGCGCCACGCCTTCGTTGGCGTAGATTTTCGCCGGCAGGTTGGTGGTGTTGGAGAACTCCAGCGTCACGTGACCTTCCCACTCGGGTTCCAGCGGCGTGACGTTGACGATGATGCCGCAGCGCGCGTACGTGCTCTTGCCCAGGCAGATGGTCAGCACGTTACGTGGAATGCGGAAGTACTCGACGGTGCTGGCCAGGGCGAACGAGTTCGGCGGGATGATGCAGACGTCGCTGTGGATGTCGACGAAGCTGCCGGCGTCGAAGTTTTTCGGGTCGACAATGGCCGAGTTGATGTTGGTGAACACCTTGAAGTGGTTGGTGCAACGCACATCGTAGCCGTAGCTCGATACGCCGTAGGAAATCACCCGGCTGTCGTCGCTGCCGCGCATCTGGCGTTCGACGAACGGTTCGATCATGCCGTGTTCCTGCGCCATGCGGCGAATCCACTTGTCCGATTTGATGCTCATGGCGGGTTTGTCCTGAATAGCGAGGTGGAAAAATTCTGTCCGGCATCTTACCGGGCGCGCCGCCTCGTTCAAAGTGCGCACTGCAATTCTCGGCGAACACCCCGTATTTACGCGATGTGGCGACGAACCGTCGCACCGCCGATCCCGAAAACACAGAAACCTTTGCAACAAGCATTGGCACGTTCCGGAAAAAGGGTTAAGGTGGCGTCACTGTGTTGCTTGTGTCACTGAGAATCTCTACACGATATGTTGAATTTCGATCCAACCATCTACAAGAATTTTTCCTGCTCTTTGCACTCAGTCTCGGCCAGGGTTCTTCCTGAGTCGCAGTTATCTTTGTTCAAGGAGTTACACCATGTCTAATCGCCAAACCGGTACCGTTAAGTGGTTCAACGATGAAAAAGGCTTCGGCTTCATCACTCCACAATCCGGTGACGATCTGTTCGTTCACTTCAAAGCTATCCAATCCGACGGCTTCAAAAGCCTGAAAGAAGGCCAACAGGTTTCTTTCATCGCTACCCGCGGTCAGAAAGGCATGCAAGCTGAAGAAGTACAAGTTATCTAACTTGTAGCTTCTTTAGAAAAGAGCCCCGCCCTCAAAAGCGGGGCTTTTTTGTGGGCGTCTGTTTTGTCCAGGCAAAAAAAATCGCAGCCCGACAACGGCTGCGATTTTTTATCGATGACTTACCAGGCCACGCCAAACCCTGCGGTATAGCGGGTCTTGTTCAGATCGGCATCGTTGGTACCGCTGATGATGTCGCGCTCGGCCTTGAGGTTGAGCGACGCCCACTCGGTGACCTTGTAGCGCAGGCCCAGTTCGGCATCCAGTGCGTAATCCGCCACACCCGAGAGTGGCTTGCCGACTTCACCGTTGGTGAAGAACTCGACTTTCTTGCCGATCAGGTAGCGGTTGTAGTCCCACTTCATGGCAACAGAGTAGAAGTTGTCCTTGCTGCCATCGCGGTATTCGTAATCGGTGCGGTTGAGCAACGAGCCCAGCGAGAATGCACCCAACTCATCGTCCCAGAACTGGTAGCCGGGACCGGTACCGACCACCCGCTGACGCGCCAGCTCTTCGATGTGGTCACGCTTGTAGTTCAGGCGACCTTGCCAGAACCATTGATCGGTAATGAAGCGGTCAAGGGAGTACTCGGCGCGCCAGTTGTTGGTGGTAGTTTCGGCGTCCTGCACTTCGCGGTTGTACTCACCTTCGGCGGTATGACGCCAACGACCGTGACGCGCCGAGGTCTTGAACGCGACATCGTAATCATCGGTATCTTTCTCGGCGCGCTGATAATCCAGCGCCAGGTCGACATTGCCCTTCCACACCAGGTCAGTGACGATCGGTTTTGGCTTGAGGATCTGCTGAATGCTCGCCAGCTCGACGGTTTTCGGCGCGTCACCGTTGGCCAGGGTGACCTTGCCGTCGTCCGCCGCAGTCAGCGACTTGGAGACTTCGCCGGTATAAGCGTCCTGCTTGACCAGCAGGTGCTGCTCGCTCTCCAGGGTCTTGACCTCTTTCCAGTCGATGGTCACCGCACCGGCATATTTGGTCTGGATCAACAGCTTGCCGCCATCGAAGACGCTGATGGTGCCGCTCAACTTGTCGCCGTTCTTCAACCAGACGGTGTCGGCAAGCAAGGGCGTGGACGCACTGAAAACAGCTAGGCACAGCAGGGATCTGGAAAACATAGGCGAATCGAGGGCTCAGGTTGTCGGAAAAAGGTCGGCATTATCCGTAGGAATAAGACCCTGACAAGGACTGACCGGACGATTTCCAATGAGTTCATTTCTCAACTGCGCGGCGACGGATTACTCTGAACGCCTTGAAAAAGACCCCTGCTCAGGAACCACGCCCGTGACAGCCCCCAACGACGCCCATGACAGCGAAGCGCAAATCCGACGCACGGCGCTCTACTCCACTCTCGCGCAAGTGCCCGAGGGCAAAGTGGTCAGTTATGGCCAGTTGGCCGAACTGGCCGGTTTGGGGCGCGCCGCGCGTTGGGTCGGCCGCACATTAAGTCAGTTACCCGGCGATACCCGACTGCCGTGGCACCGCGTACTGGGCGCTGGCGGGCGCATCAGCCTTCCTGTGGGCAGCCCGTCCGGCGATGAACAACGGGCGCGATTGCGCATGGAAGGCATCACCGTCCAGAACAATCGTGTGGATATTCGGCGCCATGGCTGGCGTCCGGTAGAGCACAGCGGTTAGAGTGCGCGCTTTGTTTTCGCAATCTTGAGGCAGACTTCAGCCCATGCCCCGTAAAACCTGGCGCGCCGCGCTCGCCGCCTATGCCAGTCCTTCGACGCTCGTGCTGTTGTTGCTCGGTTTTGCCGCCGGCCTGCCGTACATGCTGGTGTTCTCAACGCTTTCGGTCTGGCTGCGTGAAGCCGGTGTCGCCCGTGAAACCATTGGCTACGCCAGTCTGATCGGCCTGGCCTATGCGTTCAAATGGGTCTGGTCTCCCCTGCTCGACCAATGGCGCCTGCCCTTGCTTGGCAAGCTCGGCCGTCGCCGTTCATGGCTGGTGCTTTCGCAGGCGCTGGTGATTCTCGGGCTGATCGGCATGGGTTTCTGCGATCCGCAAAAACACCTGTCCTGGCTGATTGCGATTGCCGTAGTGGTCGCTTTCGCCTCCGCCACTCAGGATATTGCCGTCGACGCCTATCGCCTGGAAATCGCCGATGACAGCCGGCAAGCCGCGCTCGCCGCCAGCTACATGTCCGGCTACCGCGTCGCCGCCCTGCTCGCCACCGCCGGCGCGCTATTCTTCGCCGAAGGCTTCGGCTCCACCGGTTTCAACTATAAGCACGCCGCCTGGACCGGCACTTATGTGCTGTTTGGCGCATTGATGGTGCCCGCGCTGCTGACCACACTGTTCATGCGTGAGCCACCGGTACCGTTGCGTACGCAATTGCAGGCCGGGCGTTACACCTTCATGCATCAACTGATGTCGGTGTTCGTCCTGATCATCCTGCTGGTGTCCGTGCCGGCGATGTTCACCCAGCTCTACAACACCGATTTCGCCAGCGTGCTGTTCGGTGACATGAGCCCGCTCGACCTGTTGCTGGAAGACCGCGCGTTTCTGCGCGCCATTCTCTATACCCTGCTGACCGGTCTGTGTCTTTCGGCCATGGGCCGCCGCGGCCTGGCGCCGGTACTCACCCCGGTCAACGACTTCATTTTGCGTTATCGCTGGCAGGCGTTGCTGCTGCTCGGCCTGATCGCCACCTATCGCATGTCGGACACGGTCATGGGCGTCATGGCCAACGTGTTCTACATCGACCAGGGCTTCACCAAGGATCAGATCGCCAGTGTCAGCAAGATTTTCGGCCTGATCATGACCCTCGTCGGTGCCGGCATGGGTGGCCTGCTGATCGTACGTTTCGGCATTCTGCCGATTCTGTTTATCGGCGGTGCAGCCTCGGCGGGCACCAACCTGCTGTTCGTGATGCTCGCTGACATGGGTCCGAACCTGCAGATGCTGGTGGTGACCATCTCTCTGGACAACTTCAGTTCCGGCCTGGCGACCTCGGCGTTCGTGGCCTACCTGTCGAGCCTGACCAACCTCAAGTTCTCGGCCACCCAGTACGCCCTCCTCAGCTCGATCATGCTGTTGTTGCCGCGACTGATGGGCGGCTATTCCGGCGTGCTGGTGGAAAAGTTCGGTTATCACAGTTTCTTCCTGATCACTGCCCTGCTCGGCGTGCCGACGCTGGTGCTGATCGCGCTGCACTGGTTCCAGGAGAGCCGCCGCGAAGGCCCGACGCCAACGCCCGAGCCCACACCGACCCCGGTCGTCGAAGAATCGTAAGACGTTTCGCCGCCGGCGGGAGGAATCCCGCCGTCGAACCTCACCAGCGGCCGCATGCCTGTACGTCGACAAAACTCGCCGGTACACTGCTCCGTCATTTCCAGTCAAAGCAACCGACAACGGCCAACCATGCGCACCAGTCAATTTTTGCTCGCCACACAGAAAGAAACGCCTTCCGATGCGGTCGTGATCAGCCATCAGCTGATGCTGCGCGCCGGCATGATCCGCAAACTCGCCTCGGGCCTGTACACCTGGCTGCCCATGGGCCTGCGGGTAATGCGCAAGGTTGAAGCCATCGTTCGCGAAGAAATGAACGCGGCTGGCTCTCTGGAAGTGTTGATGCCGAGCACCCAACCGGCCGAGCTGTGGCAGGAATCGGGGCGCTGGGAAGAATACGGTCCTGAGCTGCTGCGCATCAAAGACCGCCACGGTCGCGACTTCTGCGCGGGCCCGACCCACGAAGAAGTGATCACCGATCTGATGCGCAACGAGTTGAGCAGCTACAAGCAGCTGCCGATCAACCTGTACCAGATCCAGACCAAATTCCGTGACGAAATCCGCCCACGCTTCGGCTTGATGCGCGGCCGCGAATTCATCATGAAGGACGCGTACTCGTTCCACGCCGATCAGGCATCGCTGCAGGTCACCTACGACCGCATGCACCAGGCCTACTGCAACGTGTTCAGCCGTCTGGGCCTGAAATTCCGTCCGGTTGAAGCCGATAACGGCTCGATCGGTGGCGCCGGTTCGCACGAATTCCACGTATTGGCCGAGTCCGGCGAAGACGACATCGTTTTCAGCAACGGTTCCGACTACGCGGCGAACATCGAGAAAGCCGAAGCCGTGCCACGGGAAACTTCGCGTCCGGCGCCGACCGAAGAACTGCGTCTGGTCGATACGCCAGACACCAAAACCATCGCGGCCCTGGTGGAAAAATTCAATCTGCCGATTGAAAAGACCATCAAGACTCTGATCGTGCGCGCCGAAGAAGAAGGCAAGCTGATCGCGCTGGTCGTTCGTGGTGACCACGAACTCAACGAAATCAAAGCCGCCCAGCAACCAGGCGTAGCCAGCCCGCTGGTCATGGCCACCGATGCCGACCTGCGTGACGCGATTGGCGCCGGCGCCGGTTCGCTCGGCCCACTGAACCTGCCGCTGCCGATCATCATCGACCGCTCGGTCGAGCTGATGAGCGACTTCGCGATCGGCGCGAACATCGACGACAAGCACTACTTCGGCGTGAACTGGGAACGTGATCTGCCGGTTCCGACCGTTGCTGACCTGCGTAACGTCGTTGCCGGCGACCCAAGCCCGGACGGCAAGGGCACGCTGGAAATCAAGCGCGGCATCGAAGTCGGGCACATCTTCCAGCTGGGCAACAAGTACAGCAAGGCGATGAAGTGCGAAGTGCTGGGCGAGAACGGCAAGCCGGTTACCCTGGAAATGGGTTGCTACGGCATTGGCGTATCACGCGTGGTTGCGGCGGCGATCGAGCAGAACAACGACGAAAACGGCATCATCTGGAGCGACACTCTGGCGCCGTTCCAGATCGCTTTGGTGCCGCTGCGTTATGAAACCGAGCAGGTGCGCGAAGCTACCGACAAGCTGTACGCCGAACTGACGGCCGCCGGCTTCGAAGTGCTGTTGGACGATCGCGACAAGAAAACCAGCCCGGGCATCAAGTTCGCGGACATGGAGCTGATCGGCATTCCACACCGGATCGTGGTCAGCGACCGCGGTCTCGCCGAAGGCAACCTGGAATACAAGAGTCGTACCGAAGGCGAAGCGCAAGCATTGCCGGTCGCCGACGTACTGTCCTTCCTGCAGGCCCGTATCCGCCGCTGAAACCAGATAGAGACGTCATGTTCAAGCGAAACACCTTAGGCCTCGGCGCCGCCGCCCTGTGCGGCGCCCTGCTGGTCAGCGGCTGCGCCAATCATATGTCGCAGCGCAGCGAGCACGAAGAGCGGGTCGAGCGCAAATTGCTCGACCACAGCCTGCAGATCGATGTCGGCGAGCCCAAGGTGCTTGAGCTGCCGCAACGACGCGTGAAGATCAACGAGCAAAAGACCTTCGAGGTCACCGAGTTCGAGGTCACCCGTCGTTACGACCGTTACACGCCTTACCAACCCTGGCGCGAAGTCTATGAAATCCCGCTGGGCGCAGTCGCCGTGGTTGGCGGTGTGGGTGCCAACGTGGTCAACGTGTTTGCGCTGGGCAACCTGCCGGACAGTGTGACCAAGGACTGGTTCAGCTACGGTTTCGCCGGGCTCAATCCATTCATGAACGCGCAATCCAACGGGCGCGCGCAGCAGAACCTTGCGGGTATCGACGAAGTCCAGCGCGACAAGCGCACGGAATATTCGAGCCTGCCGTGGAGCGAGCGGCCGGTACAGGTCAAGGCTGGCAAGCAGACTTTCGACATGACCACCGATCGCAACGGCGTACTGCGGCTTAACCTGCTGGACAGTCCGTTCGCCGAAAACGATCTGAATCATATCGGCCGCTTGCAGATCAGTGTCGAAGACGCCAAGGACGACGTGCACTCCGATTCAACGCTGATGCTCAGCAGCCACCTGCGCGACAAGTTGCTGGAAGCGCACGGGCTGATTTATGACGATCTGGAGGATGACGAAGTGAGCCAGTGGGTGCACCGGGTCAAACGCCTGTCGGAGCTGGGCCTTGAAGAAGAAGCCAGCGAACTGGAACAAAGCCTGATTGAACTGACGCGCAACGATCCTGAGTTGCAGGCTGAGTTTCTCAAGTCGTTGACTCGGGATGCTGGACGCCTGGTGGCGGATCCAGGACCGAATTAAAGCCAATCGCGAGCAGGCTCACTCCTACATTGGAACGCATTTCAATGTAGGAGTGAGCCTGCTCGCATGAGGCCATTACATTCCGCGCAAATCTACCGCTCAAACAACTCCATCTGCTCAAACCCGCCGCGCAAATCCTCCAGCCTCACCCCAACCCCAAGCAACCGCACCGGCTTACCGCCACGATTGAACGCCTGCGTGAGCATCAACTGATAACTGCCCAGATCCCGCCCTGCCCCGGCCTGCTCCAGCGTGGTCTGGGTGAAATCATGGAATTTCACTTTGACGAACGGCTTGCCCGGCCGATAGCTGCTGTCGATCCGCTCCATCCGGGTTTTCAGGGTGTCGAGCAACTCGGGCAACTTGTCGAGACAGCTGCGCAGATCCGGCAGATCCGCGTCGTAGGTGTTTTCCACGCTGATCGACTGTCGCCGACTGTCGTTGTGCACCAGCCGGTCGTCAATGCCACGGGCGAGGTTCCAAAGGCGCTCGCCAAAACTGCCGAATTCGCGCACCAGCGCCAATCGCCCCCATTCACGCAAATGCGCGCAATCGACGATGCCGAGTTTGCCCAGCTTGTCGGCGGTGACCTTGCCGACGCCGTGCAGCTTGCTCACTGGCAAGCCGCTGACGAAGTCTTCGACCTGATCCGGCGTGATCACAAACAGGCCGTTGGGTTTTTTCCAGTCGCTGGCGATCTTCGCCAGAAACTTGTTTGGCGCTACGCCCGCAGACACGGTGATGTGCAATTGATTGGAGACGCGCCGCCGAATGTCCTGCGCGATACGCGTGGCGCTGCCGCCAAAATGCGCGCTGTCCGATACGTCCAGATAAGCCTCGTCCAATGACAGCGGCTCGATCAGGTCGGTGTAATCGGCGAAAATCGTATGGATTTCCCTGGACGCTTCGCGGTACGCATCCATGCGCGGCTTGACGATGGTCAGATCCGGGCACAGCTTCAAAGCGTGCCCCGAAGCCATCGCCGAGCGCACACCGTAGGCGCGCGCCTCATAGTTGCAGGTGGCAATCACCCCGCGCCGATCCGCTGAACCACCCACTGCCAAGGGCTTGCCGGCCAGACGCGGGTCGTCGCGCATCTCGATGGCGGCATAAAAGCAGTCACAGTCAATGTGGATGATTTTTCGCTGAGTCATGTCAGAAAAGGGAACGTGGCGAGCCAGAGCGGCAGTATCTCACCGACACCTGTATATAGCACCAGTGGTGTTGAATGTTCCTGACCGGCTGTAGGAAACAAACGTTGAATGTAATTTCTCAATCAAACCAAGGCCTCCAATAGAGCCGAAACCCTTACCGCGCCTGCCCTGCGAGCCTGAAAACCCGCCTCGGAAAACGCTAACCAATTGAACCTGAACAGATTTATTCCAATCGGCGGTTGACACACCCGCAAAGCTCTGTAGAATGCCGACACACAGACGCGGGATGGAGCAGTCTGGTAGCTCGTCGGGCTCATAACCCGAAGGTCGTCGGTTCAAATCCGGCTCCCGCAACCAAACATCAAAAAAGG
>NZ_JBUDGD010000028.1:0-66730 GCF_055484735.1 Pseudomonas sp. 15C
GCTCGCGATAGCGGTGTGTCAGCTGACGATGATGTTAACTGACACACCGCTATCGCGAGCAGGCTCACTCCTACAGGGGAATGCATTGCCAAAGTTGAATGAAAAAGCCCTGCCAGCGATGGCAGGGCTTTTTGCGTTTCGGGGAGTCAGATCCCCATGCTGCCCAGCGCGTTGACGATGTTGCGCAAGGTGCCGGCTATGGTTGGATGGTCAACTTCAAAGCGTTCAACGGCGAGGTTCACGCCGTCGGCAATGTTCGAATCGTTGGTCTTGGTTTCGAGTTCAAGTTCCAGTTCAATCTGCGCCATCAACGCGTGCAAATCCTCACGCTCGGCTTCCGACAGCGGTGGATTCTGTTCCAACTGCTCGCGCAGGGTATCGAGCTGTTTTTGCAGTTCTTGGGCGGGCATGGTGGTTTCCTTTTATCAATAGGCACTGGCATTGACCGCAGCCGCGCGCCAAAGGTCGGTGGCTGACCTTTAGATTAATCCACTCACGCCAAACCTGCATAATCCGGATCAGGGCTTTTCGCCTTTGAGACGGCGCAGGTTGATGTCCGCCAGGCAGGTGTCGAGCTCGCCCAGATGATCGATTACCGAATGCACGCCAAGAGCGAATAGTTGCATCGTCGCCTTGCCACGCAACAACTCGCGCTCCTTCTGGCCCAATGCTTGCCATTCCACAGGCGTCAGCCCGCAGAGTGAACCGCAGGAGGCGAGGCCGATGGTCCATAGCCCAGCGTTGAGGCCTGATTGCAGCAATCGCGGTTCGCCACTGACCAGTACGCAACCATCAAGGCTTTCGACGTTCAACGCCATCAGCGCTTGCCAACAAGCGTTGGGCGCTGGCCATGGAATTGTTGTTGCCGAATGTTGCGCCGGTTTGATCCAGGGCGGCAGCGTGGCTGACAACGACTGCGTCAGGGCGGCGGGCAGCTCATCCAGCCAGGCACAGGGAATCTGCTGGCGCCGCAAGCTGCGCAAGCTGTCGAGCGCACCCGGCGTGGCCTCGGCGTGCTCGGGCAGGGCGCTTGCCTGTTGCCGTGCGCGCGCGCCGAAATCCACCAGGCAACCGCTCAGGCCAAACAGCACGGCAGTCAGGCTCGAGGCGGCGAGGGGCAAGGTTTCGGCGTGAGTCATGGCAACGTCCCTGAAATAACGCTCAGGCTAGGGTGCGTCGGTGACAGTTGGATGACAATGAAGTGAACGACCCGCGCGGAAAGATCCTACAGACCGCTGCATCGGCCAGACTGTCCAAAGCGGCGTTTACGCTTATACTAGCGGCCTTAATGCCCGGACCCTGACGTCCGCGACGGTACAAATCCAAGGAGTTTTTCTATGCGCTTGAGCCATCCGCTCGCTCAGCTTTGTGTCTACGCCGGCCTGTCGCTGGCGCCGTTGGCCAGCCAGGCGGCCACGGAAGATGATCCTTGGGAAAGCGTCAACCGTCCGATCTTCCAGTTCAACGATTTCGTTGACACCTATGCGCTCAAGCCGCTGGCGCAGGGTTATGAATTCGTCACGCCGCAGTTCGTTGAAGACGGTATTCACAACATGTTCCGCAACGTCGGTGACGTCACCAACCTGGCCAACAACATTCTGCAGGCCAAACCGGCGGCCGCTGGCGTCGATACGGCACGTCTGATCTTCAACACCACGTTCGGTCTGCTCGGCTTCTTCGACGTCGGCACCCAGATGGGCCTGAACCGTAGCGATGAAGACTTCGGCCAGACCCTCGGCTACTGGGGCGTGGGCAGCGGTCCTTACGTGATGCTGCCGCTGATGGGCCCGAGCACCCTGCGTGATGCACCGTCGAAATACGTCGACGGCTTTACCGGCCCATACCGCTACATCGACCACGTGCCGACCCGCAACTCGATCTTTGGCCTGAACATCGTCGACACCCGTGCCAGCCTGCTATCGAGCGAGAAGCTGATCAGCGGCGACAAGTACACGTTCATCCGCAACGCCTACCTGCAGAACCGCGAGTTCAAGGTGAAGGATGGCCAGGTCGAAGACGATTTCTGATTTCGACCGAAAAACAGGAAGGCGACCTCAGGGTCGCCTTTTTTGTCTGTGGAGCAGGCTCGGCCCGGCAGGATGACCTTCCATCCGGTTACGCTTCCGGCCGTTCTTATAACTCTCGGTGCTTTGACAAACAAAGTCGTCAAGCGACCATCGGCGCACGCTTGAAACGCTCTGCGGATGGGAGTACCGTCTGCGCCTTAGAAGGGCACCTCTGTTTAAAACCGCGTGCGAAGCGAATGCTTGAAAGCGCTGCAGCAGAGAGGCTAGAAAGCGAATCCAGTAGTCTGTGCAAGGCCCGAGGCCTCGCCACCTACGCCAACCTAATTCTGGCGCCGTTTGCCCACATGCCAAAAACCAGTGCCACGCTGCTGATAATCGATGATGACGAGGTAGTGCGCGCAAGTCTCGCGGCCTATCTGGAAGACAGTGGTTTCAGCGTCCTGCAGGCCGGCAACGGTCAACAGGGTCTTCAGGTATTCGAGCAAGAAACGCCCGACCTGGTCATCTGCGATCTGCGCATGCCGCAGATGGGCGGTCTCGAACTGATTCGTCAGGTCACCGAGCGCTCGCCGCAGACGCCGGTGATCGTCGTTTCGGGTGCCGGCGTGATGAACGACGCGGTCGAGGCCCTGCGCCTGGGCGCGGCGGATTACCTGATCAAGCCTCTCGAAGATCTGGCGGTGCTCGAGCATTCCGTGCGTCGAGCCCTGGATCGTGCGCGCCTGCTGCTGGAAAACCAGCGCTACCGCGAGAAGCTGGAAAAGGCCAACCGCGAGCTTGAGGCCAGCCTCAATCTGCTCCAGGAGGACCAGAACGCCGGTCGCCAGGTGCAAATGAACATGCTGCCGGAAAGCCCGTGGAGCATTGACGAGTTTCAGTTCGCCCACCAGATCATCCCGTCGTTGTACCTGTCGGGTGATTTTGTCGATTATTTCCGCGTGGACGAACGCCGCGTCGCGTTCTATCTGGCGGACGTTTCCGGGCATGGCGCGTCTTCAGCGTTCGTTACCGTGCTGTTGAAGTTCATGACCACGCGCTTGCTGTTCGAATCCAAGCGCAACGGCACATTGCCGGAATTCAAGCCTTCGGAAGTGCTCGGTCATATCAACCGGGGGCTGATCAGTTGTAAGCTGGGTAAACACGTCACAATGGTCGGTGGAGTCATCGACGAGGAGACCGGTTTGTTGACCTATAGCATCGGCGGCCATCTGCCGTTGCCTGTGTTGTACACGCCTGACAGTGTTCGTTATCTCGAAGGCCGTGGTCTGCCGGTGGGGCTGTTCAATGAAGCCACCTACGAAGACCACGTGCTTGAGCTGCCGCCGACGTTCAGCCTGACGCTGATGTCGGATGGCATTCTGGACCTTTTGCCAGAACCGACGCTCAAAGAAAAAGAAGCCGCTTTGCCTCAACGGGTGAAGTCGGCGGGCGGCAGCCTGGATGGTCTGCGGCAAGTGTTTGGATTGGCCACGCTAGGGGAGATGCCGGATGATATCGCCCTGTTGGTGTTGAGCAGGAATCTTTAATGAGTACCGGTAGAATCCAGTTCGCCGAGCAGGACGGCACCTTCGTCCTGAAGTTCGTCGGTGAAGTTCGCCTGACCCTGTGTTCGGCGTTGGATGCGACTATTGAGAAAATCTTCACCGCGCTGAATTTCAACGCGATCGTGATCGATTTGACCGAAACCCGCAGCATCGACAGCACGACCCTTGGCCTGCTGGCCAAACTGTCGATCCTGTCGCGGCAAAAGGTCGGGCTGTTGCCGACTGTCGTCACCACTCACGAAGACATCACCCGGCTGCTGCAGTCGATGGGTTTCGAGCAGGTGTTCAACATCGTCAACCACCCGGTGCCATGCCCGGAGTGCCTGGATGACCTGCCGGATCAGGACCAGTCCGAAGAAGTGGTGCGGATCAAGGTGCTCGAAGCGCACAAGATCCTCATGGGCCTGAACGATTCCAATCGGGAAGCGTTTCATGACCTGGTGAATGCCCTCGAGCGGCATTGAGTGGTTGTGAGTCTGCCGGCCCCATCGCCAGCAGGCTAGCTCCCACAGAGTTCTCCAACAATAGCTGACACCACACAAATCCCTGTGGGAGCTAGCCCTGCTAGCGATTGCGGTCGCAATCACAACCCATTCTTCCAGACACAAAAAAGGGCGAACCCGTGAGGGTTCGCCCTTTTTGCATTACGCCAACTCAGTTCACAGCTTGGCCTGCAACAACGCCTCGAGTTTTTCCTGGTCGCGGGCGAACTGACGAATGCCCTCAGCCAGTTTCTCGGTGGCCATCGCGTCTTCGTTGGACAACCAGCGGAACTGCGCTTCGTTGAGGCTCAGACGCGCTTCGCCGGCATTGCCTGGCGCCAGTTTGCGCTCCAGCTTGCCGGTGTCGGCAGCCAGCTTGTCGATCAGGTCCGGGCTGATGGTCAGGCGGTCGCAACCGGCCAGTTGTTCGATCTGACTGAGGTTGCGGAAGCTCGCGCCCATGACCACGGTCTTGTAGTCATTGGCCTTGTAGTAGTTGTAGATGCGGGTGACCGACTGCACGCCCGGATCATCGGCGCCGGTGTAGTCGTTGCCGTTGGCTTTCTTGTACCAGTCGTAGATACGGCCCACGAACGGCGAAATCAGGAACACACCGGCGTCAGCGCAAGCGGCGGCCTGGGCGAAGGAGAACAGCAGGGTCAGGTTGGTCTGAATGCCTTCCTTTTCCAGCACTTCAGCAGCGCGGATGCCTTCCCAGGTCGAGGCGATCTTGATCAGTACACGGTCGCGGCCAATGCCGGCCTTGTCGTACAGCTCGATCAGGCGATGGGCGCGTTTGAGCACGGCATCCTTGTCGAACGACAAGCGCGCATCCACTTCGGTGGAGATACGGCCCGGAATGACCTTGAGGATTTCCTGGCCGACCGCAACGCCGAAGCGGTCGCTGGCGAGGCCGACATCGCCCTTGCAGTCGCTGACGCAGGCATTGAGCAGTTCGGCGTAGGCCGGAATGGCCGCCGCCTTGAGCAGCAGGGAAGGGTTGGTGGTGGCGTCGACCGGTTTGACCCGGGCGATCGCTTCGAAGTCGCCGGTGTCGGCAACCACGGTGGTGAATTGTTTGAGTTGTTCCAGCTTGGAAGTCATGGGCGTGCTCTGTCCTGTGGGTCTGGTGACATTACCCGAGCGCTGACAGCCACTCAAGGGCGGTTGCGTGTCTCGATGGCCCCTGCGGCAACAACCTGAAAACGATTGTTTGAATGGCGGGGCGTGGTACCGATGAATACGATGCCAAAACCGCGCACAGGTTCAAAGCAACCGACCTGCGAACAGATCGGTCGCCCATGACCTACTCGGCGTTGAGCTGGGTTTCCACCGACAGTCGCGCCGGTTTCGGCTGGCCGTCAGAGGTCAGCAAGCCAAAGTTCTGCTCGCGTTCGTTGCTGCCTGACGCGCTGTTGCGCCATTCGTAGATCGAGGTCAGCGGGATGTTCAGCCGTTTAACATCGGCGATGAATGCGTTGATCTTGCTGGCCTGCCCCTCGACGCCGCCGTTCGAGGCGAGCGCCGAAACTCCCCACTCACTGATCACGCCCGGCAGATTGAAATTCTGTTGAATGAACGTTTGCGCATTGCTGATCTGCGTCGCCGTCATGCCGTAAGGGTGATAGGACACCGCGTCGAGGCATTGTGGGTAGTCACTGACGATGCGGCTCAGCGCCACAGTCGACGCCGAACCGGCGCTCGGTGGCCGCGCGAAGCCGAAACCGACCACCGGGGTCAGCTGTGGCTGTGCCTGCAGGGTTTTGCACACGCCGCTCATGAACGGCACAAAGGTCGTGGAGAAATTGCGCGTCGGCCAATAGGTTTCCAGATCCGGCTCGTTCCACAGCTCGATTGCCACCAACTGGGCACTGTACGACTGCTGCAGGCCGTTGACGGCTTTGGCGAAGGTCTCACCGGCGCTCGTCAGCTCGGCGGGCGTGGTGGCCGGCAGCGCCTTGATTGCACGCACGGTCAGCAGCACCGGCAGCCCGGCTGACTTGGCTGCGGCGAAGGCGTTGCTGACTTGTTGCTGATAAGTCCTGGCACTAAGACTGTCGCTCCAGACGCCGAAGCGCACGAAGCTGAAACCGGCGGCTTTGATCTGCTCCGCGTCGGCGGCGGTGAAGCTCTGGATTTTTACCTGAACACCAATGGTCCTCGTTGGCAGGTTGGGAAACAGTTCGCTGGCCTGGGCCTGAGTGGTCGCGCCCAGCAGCATCAGGGTCAAGGCGCCGGCGCGTTGGAAATGGGTCGGTTTCATGTCTGCTCTCCCGAAGAGAAATGACAACTGCGAATTAATCATCGTATTACTGAATTTTCGAACGGGGTACTGGCACTTAGTGCACGAATGTTATTTTTTGTCGGAAAACAAACGCTCGAAAATCACAGTTATTTTTAGTCCGCTAATTGTGGTTGGGGCGCTTTTAAACGCTGTGGTACTTAATACTTCGGGACTAACAGGGCGAATCTATTTCCGAGTGCAGAAAGATCTTGAGGGTTCAAACGAATGCTCTCGGGATATTGGCCGTTTGACATTACACAGGAAAGTAAAACCTTGTTCAAAAAGATCCTCGTTGTCTGCGTGGGCAATATTTGCCGTAGTCCGACGGCAGAACTGTTGTTGCGCAATGCGCTGGGTTCCTCGGTCATCAGTGTGGCCTCCGCCGGCCTCTCGGCACGGGTTGGCGAGGGCGTCGAGGCGTCTGCGCGGCAGGTTCTCGAAGAGCACGGGCACAGCGCCGAGAGTTTCAAGGCGCGGCAACTGACTGCGGATATCGTCAATGACTCGGACCTGATCCTGGTCATGGAGAAACAGCACGTCAATCAAGTACTGAAGATTGCCTCGCACGCCCGAGGCAAAGTGTTTTTGCTTGGCAAGTGGCAGAGCGAACGCGAAATACAGGATCCGTATCGTCAAGGCAAGGCCGCTTTTATTCATGCTCACGCATTGATTGAAGACGCAGTTAGTTCATGGGCAAAGCGCCTCGGGCAATGACCCATATTCTTCAGAACAGTCAATGGTAAGAACAGACTTATGCAGCTACCGTCAGTAATCGGCACCCGTGACAATGATCAAGACAGTATTGATCTGCTCGGCATATTCGGCAGCCTGATCGATCAGAAGTGGTTGATCGGCGCATTGACCGGCGCCTTCATGGTCGCCGGCGTGGCTTATGCAGTGTTGGCCACGCCTGTGTACCTGGCGAATGCGCTGGTGCAGGTCGAGCCGAAAAAGAACGACATGCTCGGTTTCTCCGACCTCAACAGCATGCTCGGCGGGCAATCGCCGTCGGTGACCGAAATCGGCATCATCAAATCCCGCGCGGTGATCGGCAAAACGGTCGACGACCTGCGTCTGGACATTGACGTCACGCCGAAAACCTTCCCGATGATTGGCGGTTTTCTCGCCCGCCGTTATCGCGGCGAAACCGAGTCCAGCGTCGCCGCGCCGCGCTTCGGCCTGAACAGTTACGCCTGGGGTGGCGAGCGTCTGGAATTCGCCCGGCTCAATCTGCCCAAGGAATTGCTCGGCAAGAAACTCACGCTGGTTGCCGGCGAGCAGCAACGCTTCCAGCTGTTCGATGACAACGACAACCTGCTGGTCGAAGGTCGCGCTGGCGAAGCGTTCGCTCAGGACGACGTCGAAGGCCTGATCACGCAGTTGTCGGCCAATCCCGGTACGAACTTCGAAGTGGTGCGCAATCCGCGGATCGTCACCATTCAGGGCTATCAGGACGCGCTGGATATTTCCGAGCAGGGCAAGGAGTCGGGGATCATCCGTCTGGCACTGGCCAGTTCTGACGCGGCGGAAGCGGTGAAGATCCTCAACAAGATCGCCGCGCTGTACGTCGAGCAGAATGTGCGGAGGACTTCGGCGGAAGCGGCGCAGAGTCTGGCGTTTCTGCAGAGTCAGTTGCCGCAGGTCAAGCGTGATCTGGCCAAGGCCAGCGATGCGCTGAACGCCTATCAAACCCACGGCAAGACCGTGAACATCTCGCTGGAAACCCAGTCGGTGCTGGGCCAGTCGGTGGCGCTGGAAACGCGCATCTCCGAGTTGAAAATGCAGCAGGCGGAGCTGGACCGCAAGTTCACCAAACAGCATCCGGCCTATCGCGCCTTGATGAGCCAGATCGGTGAGCTGACCCAGCAACAGAAGTCGCTGGAAGGCAAAGTCCAGGACTTGCCGGCGACCCAGCAGGAACTGCTCAACCTGACCCGCGACGTCGAAGTCGCCTCGCAGATCTACACGCAGTTGCTCAACAAGTCCCAGGAACTGGACATCGTCCGCGCCGGTGCGGTGGGCAACGTGCGCCTGGTCGACACCGCCGATGTCGACCTGACCAGCCCGGTCAAACCGAAGAAGCCGCTGATCGTGCTGATCGCCACGTTCCTTGGTGCCTTTGTCGGCGTGGCGCTGGTGCTGCTGCGCAAATCCCTCAGCCGAGGGCTGGAAGGTCCGGAGGCCATCGAACAACTGGGTTTGCCGGTGTACGCGTCGATTCCCTACAGCGCGCTGCAAGAGGAAGAAGACGGCAGAAAAGGGCGCGCCCGCGACGGCGTCGACAAGCCGGCGTACCTGCTGGCGTTGCGCAACCCGACCGACCTGTCGATCGAGTCGATTCGCAGCCTGCGCACCTGCCTGCACTTCGCCGGGCTCGATTCGACCAACAACCGCATCATGATTTCCGGGCCGAGCCCGCAGGTCGGCAAGACCTTCGTCTCGTCCAACCTCGCGGCAGTCATGGCCTTGAGCGGCCAGCGCGTGGTGCTGATCGACGCCGACATGCGCAAAGGGCATTTGCACAAAACCCTCAACACGCCGATCACCAACGGCTTGTCCGACCTGCTGGTCAAGCGCTGCAGCATCGACGAGGCGATCCACACCGTCGAAGTCGACAACCTGCATTTCATCAGTCGCGGCCAGGTGCCGCCGAACCCTTCCGAGCTGTTGATGCACGCCAATTTCCGCGACCTGCTGGCGGAACTGAGCGAGCGCTACGACCTGGTGATCATCGATACGCCGCCGCTGCTGGCGGTTACCGATGCGGCGATTGTCGGCCGTGAAGCCGGGATCAGCCTGATCGTCACGCGCTTCGGGGTGAACCCGGCGAAGGAAATCGAACTGACCATCCGCCGTTTCGCGCAGAACGGCATCGAGCTCAAAGGTGCGGTGTTCAACGGCGTCGAGAAGCGTGCCGCCAGCTACTACGGCAACGGTGGCTACGGCTATTACAACTACGAATACGCGTCCGACAAATCCTGAAATCTGGCGATTGTCCTTTCCTGTTTGAAGTGGGTGAGTTGTGAAGAAAATACTGCACGTGGCAGAGACGATCAAAGGTGGCGTCGCGACGGTGATCCGCACGATTTCGGCTTCCCCCGAAGGCGACGCGGCAAACTACGAGCTGGTGTATCTGGTCCCGCAGGATCAGGAAAAAGAACTGCACGGCATCGCGCCGCCGCAGATTCGCACCTTCGCCCGCAGCGGCCGCAACGTGCCGTCGCTGTTGCGTTTCGCCTGGCGGCTGAGCCAGGTGCTGATCAAGGAAAAACCCGATGTGGTGCATCTGCACAGCACGTTTTCCGGGGTGATCGGGCGCTGTGTCTGCGTGTTGTTGCGACCGTGGCGCAAGCCGCAGATCGTCTATTGCCCGCACGCGTTTTCGTTCCTGATGGAAAGCTCGCCGACCAAGCAGAAGGTCTATGCGTGGATCGAGCGGGTGCTGCAAAAAGTCACCGATGTGATCATCTGCGTCAGCCAGTACGAGCTCGACAAAGCCGCGCGGTTCGGCATCGAGCGCAAGCGCATGAAACTGATCTACAACGGCATCCACCACAAGGATGACGCGCCGAAAGCTGCGGGAACCGAGCCGATTCATCTGCTGTTCGTCGGCCGTCTCGATTATCAAAAAGGCTTCGACGTGCTGCTCAAGGCCTTCGCCAAAGTCCAGCGCAAGGACCTCAAACTGACGGTGGTCGGCAGTGCGGTGAACGAGGATTCGGTGGATTGCCCGCCGATGGACTCGGTCGAATACCTGCCGTGGGTAACGCCCAGTGAAGTGCAGGCGCTGTATCAGAAAGCCGATGCGCTGATCGTGCCCAGTCGCTGGGAAGGTTTCGCCATGGTGCCACTGGAAGGCATGGCCATGGGTTTGCCGGTGATTGCCAGCAATTGCACGTCGCTGCCGGAACTGGTCACCAACGAAGTGTCCGGCTACGTCTTCCCCAGCGGCGACCACCAGGCACTCGCCGATGTGCTGACGATCATCCAGAAACCGCGCCTGCTCGACCTCGGCAACGAGGGCCGGAGCATCGTCCGCGAGCGTTTCAGCGCCGCGTTGATGATTCGCCAGACCTACGACCTGTATCGCGCTCCCACTTATTAAGTAGAACTCACGCTTATGAACGTAACGATTTTGCACGGCTACAGCGCCTCCAACTCCGGTGACGGTTTGCTGGTCGACCTGGCAATCGCGCTGGTGCAGCGCAACTTTGGTGAAGACACCGCGATCAGCGTCGTCGCTTCCGACCCGGACTCCTTCAACTACTTGCCGCACCCGCGCTTCGACGCGCCGGTGATGGCGGCCAAAGGGCTGGGCCGGGTCAAGCAGGCGGTGTTCCTCAACCAGTCCTACGCTGGGCTCGCGGACCTGTTGAAAAAGACCGACCTGATCGTCGGCGTCGGTGGCGGATACATGCGCTCGAAAAGCGCCTTCGAACACATCAAGTTGAAGATCGGCCACGCCAAGCAACTGGAAACCGCGATCCTCAGCAAGGTGCCGTCGGTGTACCTGCCGCAGAGCATCGGCCCGTTCCACGGCGAAAGCAGCAAGATCGTCGAGCACTACGCCAGCGCCGACGCGGTGTTCGTCCGCGACAATCGCTCTTCGGCGATTTTCGATGCCTGCGAAAACGTCTACCGCGCGCCGGATCTGGCGGTGCAGTCACTGGCCAGCAAGATTCTTCAGCAGCCCAAGTTCACCCGCTGCGCCGCGTCGCCGGCGACCGTGTGCGTGGTGCTGCGCAAGCCGCCGGAGTGGAGCAAAGAAAAGAAAGTCGCTTACGTCGCCAATCTGAAATTGCTCCTGCAACGCCTGAAGAACAAAAGCAAAGTGGTCTGCGCCGTGCAAAGCGCGGTGCGCGGCAACGATGACGGCGCGTTCTATCGCGAACTGGGCATCACTGAAGACCTGCTGTCGCTGAAAGCCACAATCGCCAAATACCAACCGGACCTGGTGATTTCCGTACGTCTGCACGGCGCCATCGAATCGCTGCTGTCCGGCGTGCCGGCCTACCACATCAGCTACGAGCGCAAAGGCTTTGGCGCCTATCAGGACATGGGTGTCGAAGACTGGGTGATCAATGGCGGCGACATCGACGTCGACACCATCATCAACACGGTGTACGCGCCGAATGCCTTGGCGGATTTCGGCAAACGCCTGACCGACACCTGCCGCGAGATCGAGGCAAAAACCGTGGCCATGGACGAGATCATCAAGGGTGTCGTTCGATGATATTTCGCCTGTTGCTTCGCGGCGGGGCATTGGGCGCGAAGTTTCTGCTGGTGCTCGCGATCACCCATTACCTGGGCTATGAGGCGCTGGGTTTTTACGGCGTGGTAGTGGCGGCGTCGCTGATTGCGTCGAAGTTCTACAGCGTCGGGTTCAGTTCCGAGATCAATCGCTTGATCAGTGTTGGCGGCAGTTCGCGCCGGGTGGTCGATAAAGTCCTGCTGTTGTATCTGGCAGTAGGGCTGCTGTTGTCGTTGGTCACGGTGCTGATTTATTCGTTGTTCCAGCAGGTCGAAGCGACCGCTGCGCTGGTGCTGTGCGTGACGTTGGTACTGCTCACCGAACACCTGTCGTTCGAGATCAACTCCTTTGTCTTTTCTGCACAGAAAGCAACCGCCGGGGCCTTGCTGTTTTTCATCAAGACCGGTCTGTGGGCGGTGTTGGCGGTGGCCGGGATGATGCTCGGCTGGGTCGCGGGCATCGCCAGTGTGTTGTGGCTGTGGGTCGCCGCCAACGTGCTGGTAATTATCGCCGGTTACCTGATCGTGGCGCGGGTACACAAGGGACGGGAAGCGGCGGTGCTGGACACCGCCACCGTGTGGAAGGCCGGGCTGCCGTTCTACCTCGGCACCGGTTTGATCGCGCTGAGTCAGTACGCCGAACGCTTTCTGATCATCGATCTGGAGCCCTACGCCAGCCTCGGTAAATACGTCTACGCGTGGTCGGCGGCAAACACCTTGCAGGCGTTGTCGTATGCGGTGGTGGCGGTGGTCGGGATTCCGGTATTGGCCAAGCGGTTTCAGGCCGATCAGCAGGCGTTCACGGTCAAGCAACTGTTCGTGAACAAATGGGTGATGCGCTCGCTGCTGGTCTCCGCCGTTGTCGCCGTGGCGATCTACGGGTTTTTCAATCTGGTGCTCGATTACGTCGCCACCAGCGTGCCGCGTCCGGATAACGCCATCCTCGGTGTGCTGATTTTTTCCTTTGCGCTGCGGGCCATTGGCGACATCGTCTGGGGCGGTTTGATTGCTTCGAAAAACAGCCGTGTGTCGCTGGCCAGCGCGGCGATCTGCCTGCTGATTTCGGTACCGGTCAGCTACGTGCTGATCAAGCATTACTCGATATACGGCGCGGCGTGGGGCAACGTTTTCGCCGTCGTTGTGCAACTCGCAGTGATTGCGCTGTTGACCCGCGTCACTGCGGCGAAGAAGGCTGCGTTGTCATGGGCCTGAAGTTGCCGTGCATCGAGTTTCGCGGCAAGCGACTCGATTCTTCGATTTCGTTTTTGATCCTGTTTACCGGGTTGTTTCTGTCGGTGGCGATGCCGCTGTTGGTCCCGCGTGATCCCGGCCCGGATGCGATGACCTTGTGGTCGTCCTACGCGCGCGCCGACAACTGCAATTTCTGGAACCCGTTCTCGCCCGATCGCTCGTCCTACGAGTGCTCGGCGTTCCTGCTGCGGCCCACCGGGATCAATCTGACCAACGCCTGGGCCTACGGCATGTTCTGCAATTTCTTCCTCACGGCGATTCCGGTCGTGGTGTTCCGGCGCATGCCGCTGACGATCTTCGGCACTTTGTGTCTGTGGGGCATCGTCCGTTCGTTTTTCCTCGAAAACCTGACCAAGGAAATCATCGTCTCGGTGGCGGTGTTGAGCATTCTGCTCAGCTCGTTGACACGCAAATATCGCGGCGGTTTTTTCTTGTCGGCGGTGATCTACGGCGTGCTGATCCGACCGTACTGGATTCTGTTTTCGCTGTCGTGGGTCGGCGTTTGCGTGATGAAAAAATACGTGTCGCGCACGACGTTCTTCCTGATGTTGTTCCTGTTTTACCTCGCGGTGGCCATGTCGATTCAGATCGCCCTGGGTTTTCCGGTGTCGTCGATTCGCGCCAGCAACAACGAACTGCGCACGGCAGGGGAGGAGGGCTCGAAGTCGTTGATCGTGTCGTGGCTCAGCGGCAGTGATTTCGTCTCGCAGGCGCTGGACTCGATGATCATTTTCTTCCGGCTGTCGTTCCCGGTGGAACTGATTCTGCTGTCCGGTCCGGGCCAGGTGATCTTCGTTGCGCTGATGATCATGACTGCGTTGCTGCTGTTCAAAGTCATCACCTCGACCGATTACAAGGGCGCGCCGATCCAGACCAAACCCAAGGAACTGATCGCGATTCCGCTGGCGTTCCTGCTGGTGCAAGGCTTGTTCGAGCCGGACTTTGGTTCCTTTGCCCGGCATTTTTCGATGGTGGTGCCGGTGTTGTTCGTTGGCCTCGGCTTGATGCTGCGGGCGAACAAACCGGTGCAGGTTGAATCCAGAATTCTGAATTGAGGCAGGTGCTGTATGTCGAGCAAGAAAAAGTCCCTGGAGATCGAAACCCTGCGTGGCCTGGCATGCCTGCTGCTGGTGCTGTACCACGTCATCGGGCCGCTGGGCGGCGGGTTGAAGATCGATATCGGCTCGCCGTTCCGGGTTATCGCCGATTCGATGGTGTACGTGCGCATGCCGCTGTTCACCTTCATCTCGGGGTACATCTATTCGATCTACAAGATCCGTGGCAATGACTTCGGTGCGTTTTTCAGCGGCAAGGTGCGCCGCCTGATCGTGCCGCTGTTTTGCGTCGGTGTGCCATTCTCGGTGCTGCAAGCGGTGGGGCCGGGGGTGAACAAGGATGTCGGGGTGATCGACGCATTGCTATCGTTCTGGGTGCCGATCAACCACTTCTGGTTTTTGCAGGCGGTGTTCATCATTTTCATCTTCGTCGGCCTGCTGGAGTGGCGCGGTCTGCTGCGTTCGGCGACGCGTCTGTATGGCCTGTTTGCCTTCGCCGCGCTGTTGTTTCTGCTGCCGCCGTTGCCGCTCGATGCATTCGGCATCAACGGCGCGATTTATCTCCTGCCGTTTTTTGTCGCAGGGATGATCGGCCAGGAAAATGTCGAGGTGTTGAAACAGCGCTTCAAGGTGCTCGGGCCGCTGCTGTTTGTGCTGATCTCGTTGACGCTGCTGTACGTCGCGGCGATTGATCGCGAGTTGATCGTTGATCGGCGCAGCCTGATCGGCCTGGCGGTGGGGTGTGTGTCGTGCATCGCATTGTTGTCCAGCGACATGCGTTCGAAAGCGCTGACCTGGCTCGGTGGCTATTCCTATGCGATTTTTCTGTTTCATGTGCTGTTCGCGGCGACGTCGCGGTTTGTGCTGGGGCGCCTCGGCGTTAAGGATGAGAGCCTGCTGGTGCTGGGTGGCTTGAGTGTCGGCTTGCTCGGGCCGGTGGTGTTGGCGATGATTTTCAGCCGGTTCAATTTCACCTCGGTGTTGTTCCTTGGCGAGAAAGCGACCAGGAAGAAACCGGCGGCGGTCATCGCCCCCGTGGTGCAAACCCAAAGCAGCTAAAAGCTTCGCGAGCTGGCTCGCTCACACAATGGATTTGTGCACGACACAGAGCCCCTGTGGGAGCTGGCTTGCCAGCGATAGCGACCTGTCAGACAGAGATTTACTAACTGACCTACCGCCATCGCTGGCAAGCCAGCTCCCACAGGTTTCATGAAATGAATACATGTTGTGGATGACTCAGAACCTCTGTGAGAGCGAGCTTGCTCGCGAAGGGGCCATTCCAGACTGAAGGAATTTTGCATGGTGGCAGTTGATGACGCCCAACCCGTGTCTGCATCGGTGATTCAGATAGGCGACGCTCGCGAGCGCTTTGCCCAGTGGCGCGAGGGCAAGGCTGGCAAGGTGTTGTCGGTCTCGGTGATCGGCGACAGCTACACCGCCGGGCAGGATTTCTATTTGAACAAACTGGTGCAACGGGTGGCCGGTGAAACCGGTTTTGCCGGGCCGGGTTATGTCGGTTTCAACCACGGCGCGGCACTCGGCGGTACGCACTTCAAATACACCCGCAGCAGCGATAAATACTTCGGTGGCGGCTGGAAAGTCTCCGAACTGGGCCAGTCCAGTCCCGACAGCCGCACCGTGACCGGTCGCGCCGGCGCGTGGCTGCAGGTGGATGCCAACCCTACGCCGCGCATCGATACGGCAGTGACTCAGGCGAAGCTGTTGTACCTGGGCAATGGCGAAGCCAGTGAACTGCGTTATCGCTGGTCGCCGGCGCAAGACTGGCAACCGTTGAAACTTGCCGGTTCGGGCGTGCAGGAAGTGCCGCTTGCCGGCCTGTCCACCGCAAAAGACTGGTCGTTCAGGCTCGAAGTGCAGAAAGGCGCGCCGACTTTGTTCGGCCTGTGGATGCGCAACGATCAGTCCGGCATTCGCGTGTCGAAACTGGCGGCCTCGGGTGCGGCTTCGGCGGATTTTTATCACGCCGACCCACGATGGCAGGCGCAGTGGAAAGCGGTGGTGGCGAAAATCCCCGCCGACGTTTATCTGATCATGCTCGGCGGCAACGACCAGGGCTTCGGCGTGAAGCCGGAGCAGTATCTGCATAACGTGCAAGGTCTGGTCGGCATGCTTCGTGAGATTCAACCGGCGGCGAGCATCAACCTGGTCATGCGCCAGGACACCACGCGATCCAGCGCTTACCCGATGGCGGCGTATGCGCAGGTGCTCGAGCCTTGGGCGCGTGAGCAGCACTTGGGGTTCGCCAACCTGCAATGCGCGTTCGGCCCCGACGTCAAACGCTACGCCGTGGCGATGATCGGCCCGGACAAGATTCATCCGCTGCCGGCCACGGGCGGGAAGGTGATTGCCGATTATTTCTACGGCTGGATCATGGGAGGCAAGACTGACTGCAACGCTGCTGCGAAGAACTGAGTGTGCGAGCGAGCCTGCTCGCGAAGGCGTCGTGTCAGGCACTGCATGTGCTGAAGCTGCCGACGCTTTCGCGAGCAGGCTCGCTCCCACAAAGGGTCAGGGGTACTGCTTGAAGGAATCGATAAGCCCCAGCAATTCGGTGAGCTTCTGCGGCATCAACCGCGCATCACAACGGGTTTCCACGTTGATGATGATCGCCGGGTCGTTGCAGCAGATCCGCACGCGAAAGCGCCAGTCACTGAAAATCACTTTCAGGCCATCGCGGTCATCCATTTCCAGCGCCTGCTCGCCATACAGCGTTTTCAGATGTGCGAGCAGGGGATAGGGATCGCGCATTGGCCGGCGAATATCGCCGGACGCCGGAAACACGCCGATCCGCTCCACCAGCAGAATCGTGCCCAGCCAGGTTTCGTTGGCGCTGGGCAACGGCTGATGGCGCGACAGCCAGCTCATCATTCCAAGGTTGTCCACCTCACGTTCAATCTCTGCTGAATAGTGTGCAATGTTCATGGTTGCCTGCCTGAAATAATGAGTAAATCCGCAATGCTTGAGCCGTCTCAGCGACCTTTGAGGTAAACGTTTTCGTAGCAGAAGTTGGTCGCCTGCAAGTAACCCTCGGCGTCACCACAGTCGAAGCGCAGGCCTTTGAATTTGTAGGCCAGCACGCAGCCGTTCTGCGCCTGTTTCATCAGCGCGTCGGTGATCTGGATTTCACCGCCCTTGCCCGGTTGGGTGTCGGCGATCAGGTCGAATATGTCCGGCGTCAGGATGTAGCGACCAATGATCGCCAGGTTCGACGGCGCGTCTTGCGGTGCCGGTTTTTCCACCATGTTATTGACGCGGTAAATACCTTCGGAAATCAGCTCACCGGCGATCACACCGTACTTGTGAGTCTGGTCAGCCGGGACTTCCTGGATGGCGACGATCGAGCAACGGAATTTCTTGTACAGCTGGATCATCTGCGACAGCACGCCGTCGCCTTCCAGGTTCAGGCACAAGTCATCGGCCAGCACCACGGCGAACGGCTCGTCGCCGATCAACGGGCGGCCGCTGAGGATCGCGTGGCCGAGGCCTTTCATTTCCACCTGACGGGTGTAGGAGAAGGTGCAGGTGTCGATCAATTCGCGGGTGCCGGCGAGGAATTTCTCTTTTTCAGTGCCGCGAATCTGGTGCTCGAGTTCGTAGCTGATATCGAAATGGTCTTCCAGCGCACGCTTGCCACGACCGGTGACGATGGCCATGTGTTGCAGCCCGGCGTCCCGCGCTTCCTCAACGGCATATTCGATCAACGGCTTGTTGACGATCGGCAGCATTTCTTTCGGCATGGCTTTGGTGGCCGGCAGAAAACGCGTGCCATAACCGGCAGCGGGGAACAAACATTTACGAATCATAAAAGTATCCTGGACAGTCATGGAACACAGGCGACGGTTGCGCACCGGAATAGGTGGCAAGTTTCAATAAGGATTGAAGGCTTACTTTAATACCTGAGTCAGGTTATTCATTGCAAATGATCAGTCATCTAAAAGCCGACAATGTTAGAGGATGTCGGTAAGTGCCTTGTTAGTTATTTTTAGTCGGTATCTGTTGATAGTGATGAGTGCGCCGGGAGTGCTAATAAGTAACGGCAATACAGTGTGACCTGCAAAAATATTTATTGCCAGTCATTGAACTGAATTTGTTTTCGGTTGTTGTCGCCTTGTTTGTGTCGACTGTGACACAGGTTCGATACGCAAGGCTTGACACGTTACTTGTCACTTATCCAAAAGACGGACCGCGCTATGAAGATTCTGGTAACGGGTGGCGCCGGCTATATCGGCTCGCATACCACACTTGCATTGCTTGAAGCAGGTTATGAAGTTGTGGTGCTGGATAATCTTTGCAACAGCAGCGATGCGGCACTTCACGCTGTGGAAGCGATTTGCGGCAAGAGTGCCTGGATGATTCGCGGCGATGTCTGCGACCGCGCGTTGCTCGACCGGATCTTCCGTGAGCATCAGATCGAAGCGGTGCTGCATTTTGCCGGGCTGAAAGCGGTGGGCGAAAGCGTGCGCAAGCCGCTGGAATACTACGAAACCAACGTCGGCGGCAGCGTCACGCTGTGTCAGGCGATGGCGGCGGCGGGGGTGTTCCGGCTGGTGTTCAGCTCCTCGGCCACGGTGTATGGCGAGCCTGAGCAGATGCCGATCAGCGAGGAATTTCCGACCGGCACGCCGACCAATCCCTACGGCCAGTCGAAGCTGATCGTGGAAAACGTATTGCGCGATCTGAGCCGGGCCGAGCCGCGCTGGAGCATCGCCTTGCTGCGCTACTTCAACCCGATCGGCGCGCACCAGAGCGGCCACATGGGCGAAGACCCCAACGGCATTCCCAACAATCTGGTGCCGTACATCAGCCAGGTCGCGGTCGGCAGCCTGCAAGAACTGTCGATCTTCGGTAACGACTACCCCACGGTCGACGGCACCGGGGTGCGCGATTATATCCACGTGGTCGATCTCGCGGATGGGCATCTGAAGGCGTTGCAATCGATCGGCGAGCGCACAGGCATTCACACCTGGAACCTCGGCACCGGCGATGGCTACAGCGTGCTGCAAGTGTTGCAGGCGTTCGAACAGGCCTGTGGACGGCCGGTGCCGTATCGGATGATGCCGCGTCGCGCCGGTGACATTGCCGAGAGTTTTGCCGATGCTTCGAAAGCAGCGAAAGAACTTGGCTGGAAAGCCACACGCAACTTGCAGGACATGGTCGCCGACACCTGGCGCTGGCAATCCAATCATCCGAATGGATACTCGCGATGATGGCCAATTAGTCCAATGTTATTTTCAGTCAGGTTGTTAGATAACGTCGGGAAATTACACTGGCAATGCCTTTTGCAAGTCCGTAGATATAAGCCTGCCGTTCGACTTTTATCAGTTGCGTCTGACTGTGAAAGAACAACGGATCTTGTTCGCGCTTTTTGCGGACTTGAACTCTACCACCGCTAACACAGGCCGGTTTTTTAACAGGTCGAATGTTAGAAAGGAGTTGATATGAAAAAAGTGATGGCAGTTGCCCTGTTGACGATGTTGAGCAACTGGGCTGCCGCCGCTGAAGCGCCGTTGACAGCGGTAACCAATGTAGGTGGCAGTGTGGCGGCTTCTCAAGCGCCCGCAGCCAGTACTGCAATGGTTGCCAGTGCTGTAGCGGCGTCCAACAGCGGTGGCAGTGCCAACGGCGGTACCACCGGTACGACGGGTACCACCGGTACAACCGGCACGCATAACTAACAGGAAGTTCTGTTAGTGCAGTACAGGGTCGCCCGACGCAAGTCGGGTGACTTTGTTTTTGGATTCGCCCTTGAATAGCGTAGTGCCATTATGACTCGTAGTGTTTATCTTTTAATGTTGGCAAGTCTCGCTCTGCAAGGTTGCATGTTTTCCCCCGGTCAATACCTCAGCACCAGCGACATCACCCGCCAGGGCGCGAGTGAAAGCAGCCGGGTCGAGCTGATTCCGATCACGCCGAAGCTGATCGCCATGAACCGCGCGACGCAAAAGCACGAATCGCTGCCGGCGGAGTTGTTGGCGACCCCCGCCGAGTACCGCATCGGTAACAACGACGTGCTGTATATCACCGTGTGGGATCACCCGGAGCTGACGGCCCCGTCCGGCGCGCAGCAACAGATCGATGCCAACGGCCGTCTGGTGCGCTCCGATGGCACGCTGTATTACCCGTTCATCAAGGAAGTGCAGGCCGCCGGCCGCACCATCCAGCAACTGCGCGCGGACATCGAGCAGCGTTTGTCGGCGTTCATCGCCGAGCCGCAGGTTGACGTCGCGGTGCTGCGTTTTGCCAGCCAGAAAGTCGTGGTCACCGGTGCGGTCACCAAGGCTGGCCCGCAAGCGATTTCCACCAACCCGCTGAGCGTGGTCGAAGCCCTTGGCTCGGCCGGTATCGACACCAACAACGCCGATCTGTCCGGGCTGTTGCTGACGCGCAACGGGCGCACTTATCCGCTCAATCTCGACGCGCTCAATCAGCAGGATTCCGAGTTGCAGAACGTCTTCCTCAAGGGCGGCGACCAGTTGTATCTGCCGTACAACGACAACAAGCGCATCTACGTGATGGGCGAGGTCAACCAGCCGCGCGCGTTGAGCTTCAAGACGGCGACGATGAACCTCTCCGATGTGCTCGGTTCAGTCGGTGGCCTCAGCCAGACCAGCTCCAACGGTAACGCGGTGTACGTCATTCGTGGCGTGGAAAATCTCGATGTCGAGCCGGCGAAGATCTACCAACTGGAAGCCGAATCACCGACCGCCATGGCGCTGGCCTCGCATTTCCAGGTGCGCCCGCAGGACGTGGTCTACGTCGGCCCGGCTAATGTCACGCGCTGGAACCGCTTCATCAGCCAGTTGGTGCCGTCGGCATCGATTGTCGGCACCGGGGCTTCCGCGGCGAAGAACTGGAGCGAATACAGTAACAACAGCAAATAAGGTCGCCGACTGTGAATACGTTGAAAGTTGGCGTCTGCCTATGCGCGGCGGTGTTGCTCAGTGGCTGTAATCCGCTGATGAGCGCGTCGCTGAACAACCTAAAGGCCGCAGTGGTCGGCCCGGACGAAGTGGACGTGACGGCTGCGGAAGTGGCCGCGGTCAATTACCCGCAACTGAAGCTGACTACGCCGTCCGGCTCCGGCGTGCTGGCGCTGATGCGCGAGCGTGCAGACCTGCAGTTCTGGGTCGCTTCCGGCAAGCAAGTCCTGCTGCTGCGAGATGGCCTTGCCGTGCGCAGCATTGGTCTGGGCCTGGAAGGGGACCTGGACGGCACACGCCTGGCCGATGACTCGCCGTTCAAGCGAGGCCTGCATCACGTCGCCGATGGTTTCACCACGCGCCGCTGGATCGATCTGTACAAGGGCCAGGAAGTCGGGGTGATCGTCAACAGCCGCTTCAGCCGCCGCTCGGACACTACCCTGAATATCCTCGACAAGGAATACGCCGTGCTGCGTGTCGATGAGCAGATTGACGCGCCGGCCATCGGCTTGCGCGCGACCAATCATTACTGGGTCGATCCGCGCGACGGTTTCATTCTGCAAAGCGAGCAGCAACTGACGACGCAGTTGCGCGTCAAGGTCGTGCAACTGACGCCTGCTCGCAGGCACCTGCCGTGAAGCGCCTGAGATTGTGGTCTGCGGGTCTGATCCTGATGACCGGGGTCAGTCAGGCTGCCGTCACCGTTTCGGGCGATGTCGCCAATCCCGGGCCGATCCCGTTGCCGCCCGGCGGGCGCTTGTTCGATGTGATCAGTGAGGCCGTGCCGAACGCCGAAGGCTACTGGCTCGCCGGCGGCTTGCTGCGCCAGTCGCTGATCGAACAGCAGACCCGGCTCAAGGTCGGCGTGCTGTTCGATCTCGAGGTGCTGCAGCGCATGGCCGTGCTGTTCGACAAACCGAGTCGTGTGGCGCTGGCGCAGCGTGTTGCTGAAGAAGTACGGCAGATGCCGGTGACCGGCCGGCAGATCGCCGATCTCGACCCGGTCGCGGTGGAAACCGGCTTCGCGCGCAACATTCGTCTCGAGGATGGTGATCGTCTGGTCTATCCGAAAAGGGTTGATGAAGTGCAGGTACTGGGTGCCGTCGCCGCGCCGTGCCACTTGCCGTATCAGCCGTTGCAGGAGGCGCGCGAATACCTGCAAGGCTGCTCGATTCTCGACGATGCCGAAGCCGATTACCTGTGGCTGATCCAGCCCAACGGCGTGTCGCGGCGCGTCGGCATTGCCCACTGGAATCGTGAGTCCGGGCAATTTCCCGTCGCCGGCAGCAAGATTCTGGTGCCGCTGAAAAATGATGATCTGGATCCGCCTCTTCCTGAACTGAATCAGCAGTTGGCCGAATTCATTGCCACGCAGCTGGCCGAGGTGGTTCGTTGAAGTTACGTTTTGCAGCTGTGTTGTTATTGCCCTGTGGCCTGGCTCACGCCGAGCCGCGCATTACCCAGAATGACTTCGGTGGCACCGGCTTGTGGCAGACGCCGACCGCGCGCATGGCCCCGGCGGGGGAGTTGAGCGTCAACGCCAACCGCACTGATCCGTACAGCCGCTACAGCGTGTCGTTGCAGCCGCTGGACTGGCTCGAAGGCTCGTTTCGCTACACCGCGATCACCAACCGGCCGTACGGCTCGGAGGCCCTGAGCGGCAGCCAAAGCTATAAGGACAAGGCGGTCGACGCCAAAGTCCGGCTGTGGCAGGAAAGCCATTGGGCGCCGGAAGTGGCGCTGGGCTTCCGCGATATCGGTGGTACCGGTTTGTTCTCCAGTGAATATTTCGTCGCCAACAAACGCTACGACAACTTCGATTTCAGCGCCGGCATCGCCTGGGGCTATATCGGCAATCGCGGCGACTTCGATAACCCGCTGGGCTATGTCAGCAGTCGCTTCGATACCCGGCCGGCGCTCGAGGGCACCGGTGACGTCAACTCGGGTTCGTATTTCCGTGGCCGGCCTTCGTTGTTCGGTGGCGTGAGCTATCAGACGCCGTGGGATCGCCTCAGTCTGAAACTCGAGTTCGAAGGCAACGATTACAAGAACGAACCGAAGGACAACGAGATCAAGCAGGACTCGCCGATCAACCTCGGCGCAGTATTCAAAGTCACCGATTCGATCGACGTCAGCGCCGCGTGGGAACGTGGTAACACGGCGATGTTCGGTGTGACCTTTCACACCAATTTCGTCAGCCGCAAAGCCCCGGCGAAAACCTACGACCCGACCCCGGAACCGCTGCCGGCGAAAGCCCCGACCGCGACGATGGCGCAGGTCGACTGGGCCGATGTATCGAGGCGTTTGCAGCAGAACGCCGGCTATAAAGTCGAGCGCATCGCCCAGCGTGATTCCGAGCTGATCGTCTACGGCGAGCAGCAGCGTTATTTCCACTCGTCCAAGGCGGTAGGGCGGGCAAGCCGGATTCTCGATAACAGTGTCAGCGACGACATCGACTGGTTCACCGTGGTCAACAAGCGCTACGACTTGCCGCTGGAAGAAACCAGCCTGCCGCGCCAGACCTTCCGCGAAGTGATCAACAACGAAGAGCCGCTGGAAACGCTGCACCGCACCACCGAAATCAATCCGGCGATGCCGCACAACGAGACGACCCTCTACAGCGAGGCGCCGCAGCATTTCAGCTATGGCGTGGGCCTGGGCTTCAAGCAGAACGTCGGTGGTCCGGATGGTTTGCTCTATCAATTCAGCGCCGATGCCGACGCCGAATATCGTTTCAACCGCAACACCTGGTGGAGCGGCTTGCTCAGCGCCAACCTGGCGAACAACTTCGACAAATTCAGCTACGACGCGCCAAGCGGATTGCCGCGTGTGCGAACCGATTTGCGTCAGTACCTGACGACCTCCAATACGACCATGCCGCTGTTCCAGGTCAGCCATGCCGAGCAACTCGACAAAGACCTGTATGGCATGGTCTACGGTGGCTATCTGGAGTCGATGTTTGCTGGCGTCGGCGCCGAGGTGCTGTTCCGGCCGACCGGCGAGCGCTGGTCACTGGGTGCGGACTTGAACTGGGTGCGTCAGCGCGATTTCGATCAGGGTTTTGCCTTGCGCGATTACTCGGTGGTGACCGGGCACATTACCGGTTACACCGACCTGCCGTTCGACACGCTGGCGGCGGTGAGTGTCGGCCGCTATCTGGCCGGCGACTGGGGCACGACGGTGGATATCTCGCGGGAGTTTTTCAACGGCGTACGCGTCGGCGCCTGGGCAACGATCACCACCGCCAGCAGCGCCGAATATGGCGAAGGTAGCTTCGACAAGGGCCTGTACCTGTCGATTCCGTTCGACGAAATGATGAGCATGTCGACCATGCGCCGCGCCAACCTGGTCTGGGCCCCCCTGACCCGAGACGGCGGTGCGCGACTCAACCGCAGCTACCAACTGCACTCGATGACCGATAGCCGGGAAGGCGATATGTTCTATCGTAATTTCGAGAAGATAACCGAGTAGACGCCGATCCCCGCTACAACAAAGATCCCCTGTAGGAGTGAGCCTGCTCGCGATGGCGTCAGTCCAGTCAACATTGATGTTGCCTGACACACCGCCATCGCGAGCAGGCTCACTCCTACATGGGTTATTTGCCAAGCCACACATCCCGGCTCACCCCCAAATCCCTGTAGGAGTGAGCCTGCTCGCGATAGCGTCAGTCCAGTTACATTCATGTCGCCTGACACACCGCTATCGCGAGCAGGCTCACTCCTACAGGGGTTTATTTGCCAGGCCACAATCCCGACTCACCCCCAAATCCCGCCCACAAAAAAGGGGACTTTCGTCCCCTTGCATCTACAACCCTGAACCTCAGTAAATATCCTTCGACAGCAACGTAAACGGTGTCTTCACCAGGATCTTCAGATCCAGCCACAACGACCAGCTGTTGATGTACTGCAGGTCGATCTCCACACGTTTCTGCATCTTGTCGATGGTGTCGGTCTCACCACGGCAGCCGCTGATCTGGGCGAGGCCGGTGATGCCCGGTTTAATCCGGTGGCGCGCCATGTACGCGAGGATTTTCCCCGAGTAGTAATTATTGTGCGCGACCGCATGTGGACGTGGGCCGACCAGAGCCATGTGCCCTTGCAGGACGTTGAACAGTTGCGGCAATTCATCCAGCGAAGTGCGACGGATAAAACGGCCGACAGCGGTAATGCGTGAGTCATTGCGGCTGGCCTGCTTCACATCACGATCATCGTGAACACGCATCGAGCGGAATTTCCAGACCTTGATCACCTTGCCGTTCCAGCCATGGCGGTCCTGCTTGAAAAACACCGGACCTGGAGAGTTGAGCTTCACCGCCAGCGCAATGATCAGCAGGATCGGGCTCAGCGCGATGATCGCCAGAAACGCCACAGCCTTTTCCACCAGACTCTTGCTCAGTGCGGCGGTCGGGCGGCTGGTCAGCGGGCTTTCGTTCAAGTAGATCGCCGGCAGACCGTCCACGACTTTCACCGAGTGATTGAGCAGCGTCAGGCTGTTCAGATCCGGCACCCACACCACGTCGACGTTGGCACCCAGCAGGTCGACATACATCGCTTCGATCTTCGCTGCTTCGCACAGCGGCAGGGTGATGTACAGACGGCGGATGTCATGGGCAGCGATCAGGTCCAGCAGCTGTTCCTGTGCGCCGACGACACGTGGCGCATCGGAGCCCAGCGTGGTCACATCGCCATTGCTGACCAGGCCCACAAGCGGCAGGTTTTCCAGCTGGCTGAGCTTCTTCGCCAGACCCAGCGCCAGTTCACCAGTACCGACGATCAACGTCTTGTGTTCGCTCTTGCGCGAACGCTGGTAGTACTTGGAAAACGCATGCAGCGGTGCGTAGAGAAACGCTTGACCAAGGAAGCCATACACCGCCCAGCTCAGAATCACCTGCCGCGAAAACAGCTCGTCGGCCTGGCAGACGAATGCAATGCATGCCAGCGCTGCCATGGTCATCGACCAACCCATGAACAGCCGGCCCAGGCCGGTCAGGTAGTTGTCGCGTTTGCGATAGACACCGGTGAACGTGTAGGCCGGAACCGAGGCCAGTACTGCCAGCGTTGCGCACATTCGGTAATAGAACGCGACCGTGCCAGTGTGCTGCTCGGCCAGGATAAACAGCAGCGTTACCACGAACGCCTGAGCGAGTGCCCATTGGCCCCAAAAGGTCAGTCCCTTGAGGCCCGTGTTTCGATTGATACTGAGAGAAAGATCCATACGAATATCCCCAAAAGACGTCCATTCAGGTTTCAACAGTTGAAATCCGAGTTGTTATGCAGACTTATTGTTTTTGTTGTAGCGAGTGTCCTGAGGTAACAACATCGATATGCCGAACTGTCGTCAGTCAATAGACTAAGTTATTGCCGGGAATGGTGTCTGACGAGTTCTAACAAGATGGCACAGTGCCAACTATTCTAATATTTAAATAGTAGTGTGTTAGAAAAGGTCGCAGAGCAGGGGGTGATTATGTGGTGTGGGTTTTGTTACTGTTGGAGGCAGGAAAGTACAACTCAAGGAGGGATAAAGCCAAACAGAGTGCTCTTGTTGTTTTTGTAATCGCACTTGTTCTGTTTGTTTTATTGGCGGAGGTCGGCGTTATTTACGCGACGATGTCCTGGATAAGGCAATAACCGCGATTTCTTACCGCGCGAAACAGGCGCTCACCGTTGCTGGCGCTCTTGAATTTGTCTTGCAGACGACTCAGGCACATTTCCAGGCCACGGTATTGTTCCGGTTCGCGACCGATGCTGATGATCAAATCATCACGGCTGACAACACGCTCTTCATGGCTGAGCATTTTGCGCACCAGTGCTGTTTCCAGGCCCGTAAGACTGATCTCGACCCCTTCTCTGACCAGTGCGCCTTGTTCCGGGTCAAGATGCCAGGTTGCGCTGTATGGCATATCGCTTTGAACGGCAGGGGGCATGTTGCTGGTATCGCCGGTAATGACTGAATTGTGTTGGAACACAGTTGCCGATTGCGCGGCCAGCCATTCCGACTCGAGTGTGGCCAGAATTCGCTGAGTATCATGCTCGATACTACGCGCGACATTCTTTCGACTGATGTGCGGATATGTGAACTCCATCACCATTGGCGCGGAGGAGGGCGAAGCAACACCTTCAACAAACATTTGTGCCTGCGACGTGCCAAACGAGTTGAAGCGCTCACTGGACAGGATGCTCTCCAGTTCACGTTGCGACGTTGTACTGTGAGTCACGACAACAAAATATTTCCTTGGGAGGGTTGTACTGGTTTCCATGTCTCTCTCCTGAATACATACCAAAATTGGCTAAAAGAAAATCGGCAGGCGAGCAATAGCTTCCTCGGAAGTAATCGATAGGCAGGGTCTGGGCCCAAGATTGGCCCTCGATAAATTCCACTCGAACTGCTGCTATGTTATGGAGTTTTATTGTTATGGGTCGTGTTGACGCGCTCATTCAAATGCTTGATTTCAAACAGAAGCGGAGCAGAAAAGGAACTGTATGGCTGCATTGGACGATCCTTCGTACGTTGCAAAAGGGATTGGCTGCCCGAGACTCAGGCAGTCGATATCAGACCCCGCAGCAGGCGATAGCCATAACCGCGAATGCTCTGAATCGCGTTTGTACCATACATGTCCTTGATTTTTCCACGCAAGCGACTGATTGATTTTTCCAGTGCCCGAGGGTCGTAGAAATTGGTATTGAGGCCCATGATGCCGGCGATTTCATCATGGCTCAGGATGTGATTGCCGGTTCGCGCAAAGGCTTCGAGGATCTTCATCTCGGCAAACGAGATGTCGAGTTTTTTGCTCTTGTCCATCAGGCAAATGCGCGTCGGATCAAGCGTAAGATTGATGTTGCGCTGCCATTCTTCACTGGTGAAGAACTCCGCCAGCAACTCTGCACCGTCGTCGGAAAGGGTGTTGAGTTTGATACAAATATCGGCACCTGCCAGGTAGTACTTGATCTTGTTGAAGGCACCGCGACCGGTGATAACCGCGCAAATAATCGGCTTCAAGTTGTCGCTGCGCAGATTCTCCACCAGCGCAAGATTGTCCTCGAGAGCCTGTGGGCTATCGATAATCAGGAATATTGCCCGGTACGATCCCAGATGTTCATTAAAGTTATGTGAACTAGCGTAGGCACTGGCTTCAAGCGCCAAATCGCTACGAACATGCTGGGCGATTAGCGTTCTAAAATGATCGGCCACGCCACGGGTACGACCCAGAGTAAGAACACCGGGTTCGTCATTTGTCGGGCGCGGGCTTCTAGTCGCCAAGTTCGCTGAGAGCATCGTGCATTGACTCGAATTAGGTGCTGACATCGGGATGTTAAAGCACCGGTTCTCATCTGTGACTGACAATTGGTAACATTTGCGCGGATTTTAGACGTGTCTCGCGAGATTTCTAACAATAAGTAAGCTTTTCAGGCTTTTAGTTGATTTTCTCGAGAGAGTGAACTACGGCTTAGATGATGGCGATATGCAATGGTGCCACTATTTTGAGTCTATTGCGACAGCTTTAGTTGTGTCGATCTGCCACTGTATCGCCATACCGTAATATTGTGCGCTGGATCACACTTTATTGCGCGCGCTAATCTTTTTCCACTCCAGCACTAAATATTTCTCGAGTAGTTCGTCGGCCGACGATTACTAACATGGCTTGAGTGTGGCTTTTGATAAGACATATTCTGCCGGCGCAGCGCCAGGCAATGGGTAATGGCGTGCCGATCTTATTTCCGATACTCAATTCCTGAGTGCAGTTAACCGGTCGCTCTCAAAGAGCGCTCTGATGGAGGATTAATGGATTTCTGGACCTTTTTCCAGGTGTTGATATTAGGCGCGGTAGAAGGCCTGACCGAGTTCCTGCCGATCTCGAGCACCGGCCACCAGATCATCGTCGCCGACTTGCTGGAATTCGACGGTGAACGCGCAATGGCGTTCAATATCATTATTCAACTGGGTGCCATTCTTGCCGTGGTCTGGGAGTTTCGGCCGAAGATCTTCGATATCGTCAAAGGCCTGCCCACCGAGCGCAATGCACAACGTTTCACTATCAATTTGCTGATCGCCTTTCTGCCGGCGGTTTTCCTGGGCGTGTTGTTTGCCGACGCCATCCACGCATACCTCTTCAACCCGATCACCGTCGCCGTGGCGCTGGTGGTCGGCGGCGTCGTCATGCTCTGGGCTGAACAACGCAGCCATGTGATCAGCGTCGAGCGCGTCGACGACATGCGCTGGTCCGACGCACTGAAGATAGGTTTCGTACAATGCCTGGCGATGATTCCCGGCACTTCACGCTCCGGCTCAACGATCATCGGCGGCCTGCTGTTCGGCCTGTCGCGCAAAGCCGCCACCGAATTCTCGTTCTTCCTCGCCATGCCCACCATGGTCGGCGCCGCTGTGTACTCCGGCTACAAATACCGCGACCTGTTCCAGCCCGACGACCTGCCAGTCTTCGCCCTCGGCTTCGTCACCGCATTCATCTTCGCGATGATCGCCGTGCGTGGCTTGCTCAAGTTTATTGCCAACCACAGCTACGCCGCATTCGCCTGGTATCGGATTGGTTTTGGGTTGTTGATTCTGGCGACGTGGGGGTTTGGCTGGGTGAACTGGACCGCTGCTGCAGCGGCATAAAGGACAAGCCAGGCGGATCTACCGCCTGGCTAAAGTGATGGGAAGGGCATCAACGCCCTTCAAGCAACTCAGCCGCCTGATCCAGCAACGCCAGCGGATCCTTGGCCTTATGAATATCCACCGACAGCAGCTGACGAAACTTGCGTGCTCCTGGGAAACCGGTACCCAGGCCCAACACATGCCTTGTGATGTGATGCATCGCGCCACCGGCCAGCAAATGCTCGGCTATATAAGGACGCAACTGCGCCAACGCCTCAGCCCGACTGATCACCGGTGCCGCACTGCCGAACAACTGCTGATCCACCTCCGCCAGCAAATACGGATTGTGATAAGCCTCACGCCCGAGCATCACCCCGTCGAAAGTCTGCAAATGCTCGTGGCAGGCCTCCAGCGTCTTGATCCCGCCATTGAGCACAATCTCCAGCTCCGGAAAATCCGCCTTCAACTGCTCCGCCACGTCATAGCGCAACGGCGGAATGTCGCGATTCTCCTTCGGCGACAACCCCTCGAGAATCGCAATCCGCGCATGCACGGTAAAACTGGTGCACCCGGCATCCCGCACCGTGCCGACGAAATCGCACAGCTCGGCATAACTGTCCCGACCATTGATCCCGATGCGATGCTTCACCGTTACCGGAATCGACACCGCATCACGCATCGCCTTCACACAATCCGCCACCAACTGCGGATGACCCATCAGGCACGCGCCGATCATGTTGTTTTGCACGCGATCGCTCGGGCAGCCAACGTTGAGGTTCACCTCGTCGTAACCGTGGTTCTGGGCCATGCGCGCGCATGCGGCCAGATCCAGAGGAACGCTACCGCCCAACTGCAGCGCTAGCGGATGCTCGGCTTCGTTGTGACGGAGGAAGCGTTCGTGATCGCCGTTAAGGAGAGCGCCGGTGGTAACCATTTCGGTATAGAGCAAGGCGTTCTTCGACAGGAGGCGTAGGAAGAAGCGGCAATGGCGGTCCGTCCAATCCATCATGGGGGCGACTGAGAAGCGGCGGGAGAGTGGGGCGGGTTGTAGAGGCATTGGGGGAATCTGGATCAGAGGGGCGAAGGTGAGCGAGTTTATCAGGAATAGGGTGGGGCAGAGTCCCAAGCGTCGTGACCACGTGTTCCAGTTTGCTATGACTCTGGAGCTGATCTTCTGAGTATCGTGGTCTGGCCCCTAATTCCATTCGCGAAGCGGCGAGGCTGTTCCGAGAAGCGGTAATTGAATACTCGAATTGCGCCAAGCTTCATCGCGCACTGCAGAAGAATGCGACGTTGGGGAATGGTTGCACGTAGCCCCAAGATTCCAGTCAAAAAAAAACCGCCTTTGCGGGGCGGTTTTTTCAAGTCTCGGGTTGCGACCGAGACTGGTGCATCACTGGCTACATTGACGTGCGGTCATGGTATGAATCTTTGCGCGCACATGCAACGTCCTTTTTGCCTGCGGCTAGCCGTTTGGAGCATTGTTTTTTTCTTGGCGATACTAGCAGAAATAACGATTTACAAATATTGCCGATCAGCCTCTATGACAAACCAAATGAGTGGTCTTCGGGCTGCAATTTCTGAGTTAACATGCCGGGGCTCACATGTTAGTGCTGCGGTGAGGTTTGGCTGGTGACTTAACAGTTTCACGCCCCCTGACACGGTTTTGCACCCGTGCCGGATTGATTTCTCGGAGGGACTTCAACCGGCCGCCTCACTGGCTACATTGACGTGTAGGCCGAAGGAGCGCGTGATCCGGTAAGCGTTCTTGAGGTTTGGCCCCCAACCCGGAGGCCAAAAGTATGAAGCTTTTGCTGCGTACGCTGAGCCTCGTATGGAGATTGCTAAAAGCGCTTCGCTTTTACGAGTTCCTGCGAGACCACTTTGACGACCTGAAGTAACGGTCGATCTTTGAGGGGAAGAACCCGCTTCAGCTTCGGCTGAAGCGGGTTTTTTTTGATGATGAGACTGTCAAAAATGATTTTATAGGCTCAGTCATTTCATCTGATCGCGTAGGGGATTTCGTCGGCGACTGTAGGTTTCGCCCTAAGACTCATAATGTACTGCTTATGCATCGCCACCGAACTGCTCACCAATTTCGCTGCTGCTCAAATAACGCTGATCCGGTTACGTATCGCACCTGATCGATGCTGAACACGCGCTGTCCATCAGCACAGTTTCATCTTGCCGGGTTCTGCGCAGGCTTAGGATGTAGCACAGGTTTTTCAATTTATGTCGATGGGAGCCGTGCCATGCGCCTCAATATTGTCAAAGTGCTGCTGATTGCTGCAGCAATATCGGTGCTGAGCGCCTGCTCCGGCACCGGCGGCTTTACCACCACCAGTTGTTTCTCCAGCGACTGCCAATCACCGCAGAACCCTGGCGCCAACACCCTGAAATTCGGCGGCAACAGCATCGGCAGCAGCCTTAACCAATACAGCTCCGGCATGCTGCACGACGACTAGGCATCACTGCGCATCAGGCACCGCAATCCATTCGCTCAAGGTCTTCTGATACTTGCCAGTGACTTTGCTCAAGTGCAGCCACTGATCGACATACATCTTCCAGCTGATGTCATCGCGCGGCAGCAGGTAAGCCTTCTCGCCATATTGCATGTACTGATGCGGATTGACTGCACACAGTCCCGGTTTGAGTTTCTGTTGATACAGCGCTTCGGAGGCGTCGGTGATCATCACGTCGGCCTTGTTGTCGAGCAGTTGCTGGAAGATCGTTACGTTGTCGTGCAGGGCCAGTTGCGCTTTGGGCAGGAAGGCGTGGACGAAGGCTTCGTTGGTGCCGCCGGCGGGTTCGACCAGGCGCACGTTGGGTTGGTTGATCTGCTCGACGGTCTGGTACTTGCTGACGTCGTCGCAGCGTACCAGCGGGATTTTTCCATCGGTGTCGAGAGTGTTGCTGAAGTAGGCTTTTTTCTGCCGTTCGAGGGTGACCGAGATGCCGCCCATGCCGATGTCGCATTTGCCGGCCTGCATGTCCGGCATCAGGGTTTTCCAGGTGGTTTGCACCCACTGCACTTTGATGCCGAGGCTGTCGGCCAGCGAGCGGGCCATGCTGATGTCGATGCCTTCGAACTCGCCGTCGGCGCGTTTGAAGGTGTAAGGCTTGTAGTCGCCGGTGGTGCAGACACGCAGCGCGCCTTGTTGCTGGATGCTGTCGAGGCGAGTTGCAACTGTCTCGGCGTGAGCGGTGGCGGTCAGGGTCAACAGGCCGCAGAACGTCAGTGTGCTTTTTAGTGTTGTCATTGAAATCGCACTTTGAAAAGGTGGGGGCTCAGTGTAATGAAAGGTTTTTCCGGGCGTCATCCCAATAGTTTGAATCTAGGCACGTCATATTTGGCAGGCGGCCTCGGGTGATGCGACAGGATGGGCGTCAAAACCGCTGAACGAACAGTCTCCCAATTGAGTGTATGTCCCGCCCATTTTTGCCAGCTAAGTCCAGGTGTCAGTGAGGGGCGCAACGGTTTCCGCGTCACCTTGCTGTGTCGGGTCGCGATGCAAAAACGAGTGTAGCGGGGCAACTGATACAAATTCAGATACCGCAGGTCACTGCTGCACAGTAGCAAGATGTCGCCGAATGAGAGCAGCGGAAACGCAGTAACTTCCACTTTGTTTTTCTCGTTAAGTCGAGTCCGCCACTGCCGGTTATCCACGTCGCCGAGGCTGATCTCTTCATCGAGGATGAAGCGTGCAGGGCCCTGTTGACGAATCGCCAGGTTTCCGGCCGCCGCATAAGTGATCGTTGGCATGGCGCCCGGCGATAGAAGCAAAAATGTAGCGAAGAGTACCAATGCTGCAGCCAGTCCATATGCAACGCGAGCAATGACGTGACCTTTGCTGATGTAAAAAACGAAAACAGGAATCAGGCTCAGAACAAGTGTGCCAAGCGAGAAGAGCCCAACAACCACCACAGCTTCAGCGTTGTCTTCACCGACATAGGTTGAAAGGATGAGCAGGGTTGGCAACGAGGCGAAAATTACTGCAAGACCGATGACAAATCCTACCCATAGTCGGAAGACATTTTTCTTCCATGTCACCAGATGCTGGGTATTTTCGTCGAAGATCGCTCGAAATTTTTTGAAAGAAAACAAGGCAAAATAAGCGAGAAGCGTGACCGAGAAGATCATTCCCATCGAGATACCGGCACTGAATGTGTCTGGGTATATAAACAACACTAATGTGAATACACAAAAACCCAAGCACAACGGCAGCAGCAACCACGCGGCGATTCGATTGTGTTTTTCCGGCACTTTGTCAAACATCGACACGCTGATGCCATAAAACCACGCACTGGCAAAGAGTACGCCCAGATAGCCGACCATGATTAGCACGATCAACAGTAACCAGAGCGCCAGCGCGGCTTTCGCGTCAATTGCTGCGAGAAACAGATCCGTGCGGCCAATGGCCCGTGTGTAAACATACAGGCCAAGAATTGCCAGACCTGCACCCAGGAAACCTAGCGTGAGGGTGAGTTGACTCCAGTAATCGAGAACCCGTTTGAAGTTGCGTTTGAAAAATTGCGAAAAGGTTGGGGCGGTTGAAGCATCCATGCGATCAGAGATTCCAGTGATTGTGATTTGGAGGTGTATAGCGACAACCGGCTAGACTTCTTCCGGAAGGCTGGCCTGTTGAGCGAGTCGACAGCGTAGTGATGAGGTAAAAAACTAAAGCCCCAACCCTTCCTGCACCACCTGCAACAGATTGTTCTCCGTCAAGGCAATCGCATCGAGTTGGTGCCCGGTTTCGACCGTCTGGAGCCACCAATGGCTTTCGTGATGTTCATCGACGGTGCGCAACAGAAACGTGTCCTTGCCCGGCAGGGTGATTTGCACTCGTCCGCAGCCATCCTCGGTAAACCGCGCAATCGGATCGAAGGTCAGGCTGTGGCGATTGGCTTCGATGATCAGCTGATCTATGGCGTAGTCATGGGCTTCACCGTCCGGTGAAGTTTCGCAAACATGCGTAGGATTGCGCCGGATCTTCAGTCCGACCTCGGTGACGGGCTGTAACCATTCTTCGATGCGGTGGTACAAGTCATACACCTGAGCGGGCCAGCAATCGATTTCCAGTTCGGCGCAAGTAATGTCGTCAGCATGGACGTGCTTGAGTTTGGCGGCGAGTTCGTCTGCTTTACTCATGTCGGATCCCTTGGTTGGATGTCTGCCTGTTAATCGTAGACCCTGCGAAGACGTCAGGCCTTGCCTTGCGTCATGCGCTTGCAACACAAGCGTGGCGAAATCAGCGCTGGCCCGGTCGGGTCCGGAGCTAAACCATGGACGCAGGCGTCCCAAGGAGTGGGTAGATGAAAAAACTGTTTACAATTTTCGCAGTGATTGCGCTGACGGCCGGTAGCATCGGCCTGAGTTCGGCGCGGCAATCGCAATCAAGCAAGGCCCAGGCGGAATCGGTGGCGGGGGTGTTCGACTACTACCTGCTGGCACTCTCATGGTCGCCGACCTTTTGCCTGACGCATAAAGATGATGTGCAGTGTTCCGGCAAGGGCTATGGCTTCGTGCTGCATGGGCTGTGGCCGCAATATGCCGCCGGTGGCTGGCCGCAGTCCTGCCCACCACTGGCGAGGTTGTCGGCGGCGGAAACCAGCAAAGGCCTGACCCTGTTTCCAACGAAAAAACTGCTCGATCACGAATGGGCCAAACACGGCACCTGCAGCGGCCTCGGCGCGATGGGTTATCTGGATGAAGCGGACAAGGCTGTAGCGGCGGTGAAAATCCCGGACGAGCTGCAGCCGTTCAGCACCTCGTATTATTTCGAGGCGCAGGAGATTGCCCAGTTGTTCCGCCAGGCCAACCCGGGGATTCCGGCCGATGGTGTCGCAGTGATCTGCAGCGGTCCGGAACTGTCCGAAGTACGCGTGTGCATGGGCAAGGATCTGCAATTCGCGGCGTGCGGCAAAGGCGTGAAAACCCAGTGCCGGGCGGGCGATATTCGAGTACCGCCGTCGCGGTGACCCAAGTGGTATCAGCGATGAAGAACAGGCGCCCGACAAGGCGCCTGTTTTTTTGCCTGAAGATTTGAAGCACCTGCGCATTTCCCGCATGCTTGCGCACCCAAAAGGACGACACGCTAGATTGCAAGGAGCTGTTCATGAGCGGAAAGCCCGCTGCCCGCGTCACCGATCCAACCGCCTGCCCGCTGCCGGGACATGGCACCAATCCTATCGTTAGCGGTTCGCCAAACGTCAATTTCGATGGCCTGGCGGCTGCACGCATGACCGACAAATCTGCCTGCGGCAGCGCTATCACCGGCGCGGTGTCTTCGACGGTGTTCATCAATGGCTCGAACGCCGCAACGCTGGACAGTATCGGTGGCCATGGCAACGTGGTCATTGGTGGTTCCGGCACGGTCATTATCGGTGACACGGTGGTCACCGCGCCCTTCAGTGGTTTGCTGCCCATGCCGGTGCACTTCACCGACAAGTTGCAACTGGTCAACGACGTGACCGGTGAGCCGATGCCCAATCACCCCTACATGATCCAGCGCGCGGACGGGCGCATGGAACATGGCGTGTCTGACGCCGCCGGGTTTGCCCACGAGGTCAGCTCGCACCTGCCTGAAACCATCAAGTTGTTTCTGGAGGAATGAGGCATGGCGGCTGAAACGGTAACGTGCCCGAAAGGCAACAATTACAAGCTGCACAAGGAACATGCGCTGACGGACAAGAAAGATGTCAGTGTGAAGGCTGTACCGGTGGAGAGTACCAAGGCGATTGTTCTGTTCATTGGTGGGGCAGGGGACAAGGAGAGTTATTATTTTTCGGGTCCGTACAGGAACATACGGCTGGCGTGGTTGAATTTTAATAAACGAACTGAAGCGCTAATGGCACAGGGCCGATATACGTCAGAGTGGTTGGGCTACAACGAGGTCAGAGGAAAGCAAGATATTCAACGGAATGTTCTAGGGTTGATACCGTATAAAAGCTGTCCGGTATACATCGTCGGACATAGCCTTGGCGGATGGAACGGCGCGCACCTGACAAAAATCATGACGGACTGGGGTTACCGTATCCAAATGCTGATTACGCTGGATCCCGTCGGAGAAGGTTCTCTCGTTTGGCTTGGCTCGGATATTTATCGCGAGCGTCCAAAACCGGTGGCTGCGGATTGGATAAATATCAAAGCGACTCCGACTCAAAGATATCCGTCAGATGGGGTTGCTGACTTTGGCGAAAAGTGGATCATCGCTTGCGGCCCTTCATTGAACGCCAACGTCGACACCAATCATGCAGATGCACCGGGGCTATTTACAGCAGCAATCGCGGGTAATAAATCAGCGAGCGATTTTTTGTATGAGTCAATCATGAAGGAGTTTTCCTGATGCAAAAGTTGCTCCTTTGCGTACTGATGGTTTTCTGCTCCGGCTGTGCAAAAGACCACACGAAACCACCTGCGAATCTTGATTTTGTTTCTGTTAACCGCGAAACCGCGCTTTTGTACGACGTTAGATTTGATTCAGACGTTGATGTGCTTGATCTTTTTGATCGAGGGGAAGGAAAAGGGATGGCTTCCGCTACGCTGGAGTGTGCCTTGGCAGAGGACGAAGATTTTTCGGTCGATAAACTCATCAGGTTTTCTGCAACTGGTTCGATTGAGCCCAAAGGAAGTGATGGAGGCCATGCAAAATATTCCTATCTCAGCAGCGCATTCATGAGTGAAGTTTCCAATGGTGGTGGTTCCCGTAGAGATCTTTCGACAACAGAACTCAACCACCTCCTATCCAACAAACAGCAAATCCCCTGCAAAGTCGTGGTCACCGCCTACGGTTACAAACCCTATTACTCCAACACCCTGCACATCCCCGTCGCCGATCTGCTGCGGGAAATCAACAAACCCCGCTGAAAAAACCGGGGAATTCCAGGCGCGAATTCCCCGCGATCTCTCACTCCTGCAGCCGCAAAACTCACCCGCTCAAGCCGCAAAAATAAATCGACGAAACGTGATCATCCATTCCTGACACACGCCGATATAACAGGCATGACCGCTGCGTTTGCCGGGTATATCCCGCTGGGCTACGCTCAAAAAACATAAGGGTTTTTCCACGCTGGCGCCCTCGTCGTACCTGCCCAGGACTTGCTATTGCCTTTCCCGATGCCCGATCCGCAACACGCCCCCGGCGCGCTTAAGCGTCTGCCGTTACGCAAAGCAGCCGTGCTGTTTATCGTCGCGGTGAGCCTGTGCCTGTCCGGTTTGCTGTACCTGCAACTGCAGCAGTCGCAGCGTCAGGATCTGGCGGTGGCGCAGGCCGCGTCGAGCAATTTGACCCGGGCGATGGCGCAGCAGGCCGAGGACACGTTTCTGGCGGCCGACCTGGTGATGACCAGCCTGGTCGACTGGATCGAGGATGACGGTTACGGCGCTGCGCAAAAGCCGCGTTTGCAGCGCATCTTCGCGCGGCGTGCGCAGCAACTGACGCAGTTGCACGGCATTTTTCTATTCGATCGCGACGGGCAATGGGTAATCACCTCGTTTGCCGAGCTGCCGCGCGGCAACGGTGTTGCCGATCGTGAGTATTTCAAGTTTCACCAGCAGAACGTGTCGACGCTGGCGCACATCGGCCCGGCGATTCGCAGCCGCGAAAATGGCGAATGGATCATCCCGATCTCCAAGCGCATCAATGACGCTTCCGGCAATTTCGAGGGTGTGTTGCTGGCCGGCATCAAGATGTCGTACTTCGATCAGTTTTTCAAAAGCTTCAGTCTCGACGACAACGGCATCATGTTTCTGGCGCTGACTGACGGTACCTTGCTTGCGCGGCGGCCGTTCGATGAATCGCTGATCGGCACCTCGGTGGCGCGCGGGCAGATTTTCCAGGCGCTGCTGCCCAATGCCTCGGCTGGCACCGCGATGCTCGATTCTTATGTCGACGGCACCGAACGGCTCTATGGCTATCGGCAGTTGGCGTCTTATCCGCTAGTGGTATCGGCCGCCACCTCGCGGGATACGATTCTCCAGGGTTGGTACGAGCGCGCCTTTCAGTCAAGCGTGATCGTCGCGCTGGTGATCCTCGGCGTCGGCCTGTTTGGCTGGGTGTTCATCCATCAGGTGCGCAATGGCGAACGCATCGAGAAGAACCTGCGCAAGGCGCAACGGGCGCTGGAGCAGATCGCCACGCACGACAGCCTGACCGGTCTGGCCAATCGGCGCCTGTTCGAGCGCTCGCTGGAAATCGAGTTTGCCCGCGGCGCACGGCAGGTCAGTCCGGTCAGCCTGATCATGCTCGATATTGATTTTTTCAAACGTTACAACGATGCCTACGGCCACGTCGCCGGTGATCAATGCCTGACGCAAGTTGCCCAGGTGCTGAGGACGTGTTGCCAGCGCAAGTCCGATCTGGCCGTGCGTTACGGAGGGGAAGAGTTTGCCGTGTTGCTGCCGGACACCGATATCAACGGTGCGCTGGCGATTGCCGGGCAGATTCGACGCAGCGTGATCGACAAGCATATCGTTCACAGCGGCTCGCCGACTGGGTATCTGACGGTGAGTCTGGGTTGTTATGCGTTCATACCAAGCGGCAATGACAGCCCGGAAGCGTTTATCCAGCGTGCTGACGCGGCGCTGTATCAGGCGAAAAATGCCGGTCGCAATCGCGCGGCGGTGCTGTCGCTGGACAGCGGATTTGCCGAATTGATGCGTTCGGATCGCTGACTGCAACACAGCCCCTGTAGGAGTGAGCCTGCTCGCGATAGCGGTGTATCAGTCGATATTTACGCCACTGACACACCGCTATCGCGAGCAGGCTCACTCCTACAAAGAAGGTTACCTACCTGCCGGGATGGCTCTTGTTCGTTCAGCTGCCCGAGCCACCGCCCGCACCGCCAGTGCCGCCGCCGGCCGAACCGGTGCCACCGCCCGCGCCGGAGCCGGAACCGCTGGCGCCACCATTGGTGCCGGTACCCGTGCCAACGCCGGTACCCATGGAGCCCGTACCTGAATTGGTCCCCGAGCCGCCCGTGGAACCACCGCCGGAACCGCTGCCACCAGAAGGCGCGCCGGGGGTGTTGTCCGGTGGCATGGTCGAGCTGCTGGCGCCGCCGGATTTGGTCCCGGTGGCGTCGGTGCTGTCATTCGCCGCGAAGCTGGCGGCCGATGCCGTGGCCAGCAGGCCGGCCAGGAAGAGCGAAGTGAGTTTGCGCGTCATCATGGTGCATCTCCTGAAAAAGGGCATGTACCTGATATTGGTCCGACGCGCAGAACCACGGGTGCCCGCTGGCTGACGAGCGGTCAGAAATCGACAGTGGCAGCGACCTTCAGCGTGCGCGGTGTGCCCTGGGTCAGATAACCGCCATTGGCCGATGCCCAATAGGCCTCATTGGCGACGTTTTCCAGGTTGGCGCGCAGGGTGATCTGCCGGTCGTCCAGTTTGAAGGCGTAGCGCGTGCCAAGGTCGAAACGGTTCCACGCCGGGATGCTCTGAGTGTTGGCCGCGTTGAGGTATTGCCCGCCGGTGCGCAACATCCGCGCGCTCACCGCTGCACCTTCGAGCCCTGGGATATCCCAATCGGCGCCGAGGTTGATCTGGAAGCGCGGCACGCCGACGGCGCGGTTGCCATCGTTGACGCCATTGCTGCTGCCTTGCAGCTCGGTCTTCATCACGGTCGCGCCGCTGAGCAGGCGCAGACCGTCCAGCGGCTCGCCATACACGTTCAACTCGACGCCCTTGTTGGTCTGCTCGCCATCGACGCGGAAGATGCCGTCCTGGGTGTAGCTGGACGGTTGCTCGATGCGGTACATGCCGAGGTTGGCGCCGTAGCTGCCCATGTCCACGCGCACGCCGGCCTCGATCTGCTTGCTGCGCACCGGGGCGAACGTTTCATCGCGGTTGATCGCCGTGGTTGGTGGCGTCGGCCCTTTGGCCAGGCCTTCGATGCGGTTGGCGTAAAACGACACGTGCTCCCACGGCTTGATCACCAGCCCGTAGACCGGCGTGGTGATCGACTCTTCATAACTGGAAGTGCGCGCGCCCGTCGTCGTGTTCCAGCCATCGACCTTAAGCTCCTGGCGACGAACGCCGAGGGTCAGCAGGATACGGTCATCAACGAAACCGAGGGTGTCGGAAATCGCTTCGCTGCGCAGCGTGTTCTTGCCGACGATGCGCGGATCGTTGATGTCGCTGGCGAACGACGTGGCCGCTGGCCGTGGCTTGTCCGTGACGTTGTACAGATTGGTGCTGTAACGGCTGGCCGTGCCGATGGTCTCGAACGCCGAACGCTGCTCACCCCAGATTCCGGCCCAGCCGAGGTTGAGCTGGTGGCTGATGGGCCCGGTGCTGAAACGCCCGTTGAGGCCGGCCATGGCACTCTGGTTGTCCTCGTCGTGGGGCGAATACAGCATGCCGCCGCGTGCAGTGCCGTTGAGGTCGGTGACCGTCAGCGACGAGTACACACCGTTCTCGCGGGTGTGTTTCGCTCCGCCGGAAACGTAGGCCGTCCAGTTATCGTTCAGGTCGTATTCGGCGCGGGCCATGCCAAAGGTGTCTTCCAGTTGCGAATAGCTCCAGCGCTGCGCGTAGCTGTCGTTGGCGTCCGGCACCTTGGGCGCTTTCTTTAGGCTCGAATCGACGTAGATCACCGAGCGGCCCTGATTGATCACCTGTTTCTGGTAACCCAGATCCGTGGAGATGCGCAGACGCTCACCGCGATAATCGAGGCCGAGGCTGAACAGCGACGAGCGCTGGTCTTCTTCATCGACAGCGGTAGCACCTTCGCGCTGCATCAGGTTGACCCGGGCACCGAAGCGGTTGTCTTCGCCGAAGCGCTGACCCAGATCCAGATGCCCGCCGACACGGCCGTCGTCGCTGTAGTCGAGAGTGACGCTGCGGGTCGGCGTGTCCATTGCGCGCTTCGGTTGCAGGTTGACCCCGCCGCCGATGCCGCTGCCGCTCGGGGTCACGCCGTTGACGAAGGCGTTCGGGCCTTTGAACAATTCGACCCGTTCCAGCGCTTCGGTGGCGATGATCTGCCGGGGCAATATGCCGTAGAGGCCGTTATAGGAAATGTCATCGGAGAGCAGCGGCAAGCCGCGAATCATGAACACCTGGGAGAAGTTGCCGAAGCCTGACGACTGGCGAACGGAGGCGTCATTGAGCAACACATCGCCGACGGTTTGCGCCTGCTGATCGGCCATGGTCTTGGCGGTGTAGCTGGTGACGCTGAAGGGCAAGTCATTGACCGCCTGATTGCCAAGCATGCCGATCTGTGCGGAGCGCGCGACTTGCTCACCGCCATAAGTATCGCCGCTGTCGCGCACGGCGCTGACGTTGGTGGCGCTGAGTTCGAGTGCGCCGTCAGCCGCCACTTGCGGCGCTACCGTGTAGCCGTTGCCCGCGGTGCCGATCAGCTCGAAACCACTGCCTTCCAGCAGTCTGGCGAAACCGCCTTGTGCGCTGTATTCGCCTTGCAGACCGGGGCTTTGGCGATTACCCAGTTGCGCCGGGTCGAACGACAGCGGTACGCCGACACTGACGGCGAACTGCGCCAGCACATGGCTGAGCAGGCCGGGGCCGATATTGACGCTGTGGCTGACGCTGACGGGTTCGGCGGCGTGCACCAGCACCGGCGTCAGGGTGGCGAAGGCCAGGGCCAGGCTCAGGTTCAACGCCTTGAGCGGGAAGGTGGCGGGGCGGGGCGTGGGCAATGCAGTCATTCGGCGTTCCTGTCGGGCGCGTGGAATCAAAGAGGTCTGCTCCACTCACCGGACGAGACGCAAAAAGGTATCAGGCACAGATAAAGATATTTTCTTCGAATTCAAACCCGTGGTTCCACTGACAACCAGTAACGGGTCAGGCTGCTGATCTTCAGTGGCAGGGTGTCGCTGAGCAGGCGCAGGCTCGCATCGGTGTCACGCAGGGAAAATGCCCCGGACACACGCAGCGCCGCAACGTCCGGATGGCAGCGCAGCACACCGCGCCGATAACGGCTCAGTTCATTGAGCAAATCGTCCAGGCGCAGGTTGTTCGCCAGCAGCATGCCCTTGTCCCAGGCCAGGCTGTTGCGGTCGAACGTTTCGGCGGTGTCGAAAGCGTTGAGCTTGAAACGCTGGCGTTCGCCGGCCTTCAGCGTGTTGCTCTGCTGCAGCCATTGCGGGGTTATTTGCACGCGGCCCTCAAGCACTGAGACCTGACTGCGCGAACCGTCGATGCGCACGCAGAACCGGCTGCCGAGGGAGAGGGCGCTGCCTTGCGGGGTTTCGACGATAAACGGGCGGGCGCTCGAATCATCCGCCGTGTTGATCAACAGTTCGCCGTTGAGCAGCATCACCCGGCGCTCGATCGGACTGAAAGTGATGTCCACGGCGCTGTCGGTGTTGAGCAACAGTTGAGTGCCGTCGGCCAGTTGCAGGTTCTTCTGCTCGCCGATCGCGGTGCGCTGGTCGGCGCTCCATTGCTGCCACGGCGCATGTTGCGAAGCGATGCCGACCGGGCCGGCGAGCAGCAACAGGCCGAGGCGGGTGAGGGTCTGTCGACGGCTGAGACCTTCGCGGCGAGCGGCCCGTTTCAGCGTCTGGATGGCGACATTCGCCGGCACGCTGCGCAGATCCCCAAGCAGCGCTTCGGCGCGCTGCCAGGCCTGGGCATGCTCGGCGCTGCGCAGGCGCCATTGGGCGATCGCCTGGTGATCGGCCGGCGTGGCATTGCCGGAATGCAGCTGCACCAGCCAGTCGGCGGCTTCGCCGAGAATCTGCGGATTGATCATCGGTGAGGCCATCACGCCACACTCAGGCAGGCAATGAACGCTGCGCGCATATGGCGTTTGACAGTGATCAGCGACACGTTCAGGCGCGTGGCAATCTGCGCGTAAGTCAGGCCTTCGATCTGCGACAGCAGGAACGTGTCGCGAGTCTGCGCCGGCAGTTCGCGCAGCAGCGCTTCGATGCGCCACAGCGTCTCGACAATCAGTAGACGGGTTTCCGGCGACGGCACCTCGGCCGATGGCAGTTGCGCGATGGTGTCCAGATAGGCGCGTTCGATGTCCTGACGTCGCCAGCGATCGATCATCAACCCTTTGGCGATGTGCGTCAGCAATGCCCGCGGCTCGCTGCCCAACGGTTTGGCGACCTGACGCGCGAGCAGGCGCAAAAAGGTGTCATGGGCCAGATCGGCCGCATCGCAGCGATTACCGAGCCTGCGCTGCAGCCAGCCCTGCAACCAACCGTGATGCTCGCTGTAGAGGCGGTGAATCTGTTGGTTCAAGGGAAAGTCGATGGACGACATGAAATGCAGATACTCGGTTCGGGCAGCCGTGGCATGAGTGCAATTAAGAATTGATCGCATTCTAGTGGCTCTGCTTCAGCGCTGGCAATTGCCCGAGAGCATTTTTCTGCGCCAGTGGCCTACTGATCTTCGCCAATATTGGCTATTTGTCGCAGCTGTCAGCGGGACTAACGTAGTCGCACATTCCCTTGCGACCCGGAGTCACCATGCAACCTCGTACCGATTTCTACACCGCTTCCCCTGACGCCCTGAAAGCGATGATGGCGCTGGAAACGGCGGTATCCAGACTGCCGCTGGAAAAGACCCTGATCGAACTGGTCAAACTGCGCGCCTCGCAAATCAATGGCTGTGCATTCTGCATCGACATGCACACCGCTGACGCGATCAAGGGCGGCGAAACCCCGCGCCGGCTGTTCGCCGTCACTGCCTGGCGGGAAGCGCCGTTTTTCAGCGACCGCGAACGCGCCGCGCTGCTCTGGACCGAGTCTCTGACGCAACTGAGCCTGACTCACGCCCCGGACGCAGACTACGAAGTGGTCGCCGCGCAATTTACGCCCAAGGAAATGGTCGATCTGACCGTGGCGATCAGCACCATCAATAGCTGGAATCGTTTGGCGGTGGGGTTTCGCAAACTGCCGCAGGCGTGAGTTTTTAACAGCTTCCTTGTCTTCCTTCGCCTGCTTGCGAGCGCAAGCGGGCGAACGGCATAGACGGCCGCTCGAGGAATTCATTGCTTCGCCTTAATACGAAGCATTACTATTCACGCCCTTTCCTCAGTGCGCCGTTTCCTACCTCATGCGTCCCCGCAGACCCGGCTTTTTCGAGCATTACGAAGAGTTGATCGGCACCTGGACTCGGCGTCTGCGCAATCGCGCGCAGGCCGAGGATCTGGCGCACGACACCTTTGTGCGCGTGCTCGAGGCCGATTCGACGGCGGTGCAGCAGCCGCGTGCTTATCTGCACCAGACCGCGCGCAATATTGCGGTTGACGGTTATCGGCGCGAGGACCGGCGTGGCGCCCTGGAGTCGCAGGCCATCGAGCACAGTGCGTCGACGTCCGGCGACCCGGAGCATTACATGCATGCGATCCAGTTGGCCGATTCCATCGAGCGGGCGCTGACCGAGCTGCCGGTCAATTGTCGGAAGATTTTCGTCTGGCAGAAGATTGAAGGCCTGACCCAGGCGGAAATCGCCGAACGCCTGGGACTGTCCAAGAACATGGTCGAAAAGTATATGATCCGCACCCTGCGGCATCTGCGCGATCGCCTTGATGGCTTGCAATCATGAGCGATGGCGATTTTTCCTCCCCAGCCCAACAGGACCTTCCATGACGGATACCCGTGATTGCGCGTGCGGGCCGAGCACGGTGCGCGATGATGCTGCGCGCTGGTTCGTGCGGTTGCAGGAGCCGGATGTCAGTGCATTGGAGCGGCAGCGCTTCGACGCCTGGCTGAACGAGCATGCGCAGCATCGCGACGAATTTCAGTTGCTGCAGGGCTTGTGGACGGCGGCCGATCTGCTCCCGGCGCCACGCCTCAAGGCTTTGGCTGAAACGCCGCCAAGCCGTCGCGCACGCCGGCCCTTGTTGCGTTATGCCGTGGCGGCCAGTGTGCTGGCGGTGGCGCTCGGCCTCGGTCTGTTCAGCGGTTTGCATCATCCGGGCGGCTACAGCGCCGAATTCGTCACGGCGTTGGGCGAGCGCAAACACGTGGCATTGCCGGACGGTTCGCTGATCGATCTGAACAGCCGCAGCCGCTTGCAGGTGCGCTATGAACAGGATCGCCGCTTGATTGAGCTGCGCGAAGGCGAAGCCATGTTCAGCGTCGAGCACGATGCATCGCGGCCGTTCGTGGTGCAAACCGAGAGCGGCAAGGTCACGGTGACCGGCACCCGTTTCGATGTGCGCCGCGACCCTGCGCAAACCCGTGTGGCGGTGGAGCAGGGCACGGTCAGGGTGCAGGGGCGGGATGCGCCGAGTGATCAATTCATCAGCCTGACGGCGGGCCTCGGCACGCACGTTGATGCCCACGGCAAAGTCGCGCCAGCCTACGCAGTCAACCCGGCGCAACTGACCGCGTGGCGCAACGGCAAGCTGGTGTTCGACAACGCCAGCCTCAGCGAAGTCGCGGCCGAAGTATCGCGTTATCGGCAGTATCCGTTGACGGTCTCCGACCCGGCCGTGGCCAGCCTGCGCCTGACCAGTGTGTTCAACGCCGACAACACCGACGCCTTGCTCAAAGCTCTGCCGAACATACTGCCGGTGGCCGTGCGCAGCTTGGCCGATGGTCGGCAGGAAATAATCGCAAAATAAAATTCAGGTTTTTTTCGAGTTCAGCGTCTTCCTGTTCAACTGCAACTGGTTTGCATTAACAGCCGCACACTCTTGCGATCCACAGGACTCTGTACGACGTGAAAAACACCATCGCCAATAACAAAAAATCCCCTTGGTTACCGCTGGCCCTCGCGCTGGCGGTCAGCGCTGCGATGCCGCAGGCGTTCGCCGCCGAAGCCATCCATATTCGCGCACAGCCGCTGGGCCAGGCCTTGAGCGAGCTGGGCCAGCAAACCTCGCTGCAAGTGTTTTTCAGCCCGGATCTGGTGGCCGGCAAACAGGCGCCGGCGGTCGACGGTGATATTTCGCCGGAGCAGGCGCTGCGTCAGTTGCTGCAGGGCAGCGGTCTGGATTATCAGATCAACGAAGGCTCGGTCACGTTGTCGCCGGCCGCCACTTCCGCGGCGAGCAATGGCCCGCTGGAACTCGGCGTGACCGATATCAAAGTGGTCGGCGACTGGCTCGGCGACGCCAACGCCGCCGTGGTGCAGAACCACCCCGGCGCGCGCACGGTGATCCGCCGCGAAGCCATGGTCGAGCAGGGCGCAATGACCGTCGGCGATGTGCTCAAGCGCGTACCGGGCGTACAGGTGCAGGACGCCAACGGCACCGGCGGCAGCGATATTTCCCTCAACGTCGGCGTGCGTGGTCTCACGTCGCGCCTGTCGCCGCGCTCCACCGTGCTGATCGATGGCGTGCCGGCGGCGTTTGCGCCGTACGGTCAGCCGCAACTGTCGATGGCGCCGATTTCCTCGGGCAACCTCGACAGCATCGACGTGGTGCGCGGCGCTGGTTCGGTGCGTTACGGGCCACAGAACGTCGGCGGGGTGATCAACTTCGTCACCCGCGCGATCCCGGAGAAAACCACCGGTGAAATCGGCACCACGCTGGAGACTTCGCAGCACGGCGGTTGGAAACACATCGACACGGCGTTCCTCGGCGGCACCGCCGACAACGGCCTCGGCATGGCCTTGCTGTATTCCGGGGTCAACGGCCACGGCTACCGCGAGCGCAACAACGGCAACGACATCGATGACGTGATTCTCAAGACTCACTGGGCGCCGACCGAGCAGGACGATTTCAGCCTCAACTTCCACTATTACGACGCCAGCGCCGACATGCCCGGCGGCCTGACCCAGAAGCAGTACGACGATCAGCCGTTCCAGTCCGACCGTGATTACGACAGCTTCAGCGGCCGGCGCAAGGACGTGTCGTTCAAGTGGATTCGGCAGATCGACGAGCGCACCCAGGCCGAAGTGCTGACCTACTATTCCGACAGTTACCGTGGCAGCACGATTGCCGCGCGCGACCAGAAAACCCTCAGCTCGTACCCGCGCACCTATTACACTTTCGGCATCGAGCCGCGGGTTTCCCATGTGTTCGATGTTGGCCCGACGACCCAGGAAGTCAGCCTCGGTTATCGCTACCTCAAAGAGGGCATGCACGAAGAAGCCAGTCGTCTGGCGCTGGTGAACAATCAACCGGTGGTCACCCGCACCTCTGACGGTCACGTCTATCAGGACCGTACCGGTGGCACCGAGGCCAATGCGTTTTACGTCGACAACAAGATCGATGTCGGCAACTGGACGATCACCCCAGGCATCCGTTTCGAACACATCAGCACCGAATGGCACGATCGCCCGGTGCTCGACACCTCTAACCGGCCAGTGCAGGAAAAGCGCCGCAGCATCGACAGCAACGAACCGCTGCCGGCACTGAGCGTGATGTATCACCTGTCCGATGCGTGGAAGCTGTTTGCCAACTACGAAACCTCGTTCGGTGCCTTGCAGTACTTTCAGCTCGGCCAGGGCGGCTCGGGTGACCAGACCGCCAGCGGTTTGAATCCGGAAAAAGCCAAGACTTATGAGATCGGCACGCGTTACAACGATGACGTGTGGGGCGGCGAGGTGACGCTGTTCTACATCGACTTCGACGACGAACTGCAATACATCAGCAACGACGTCGGCTGGACCAACCTCGGCGCGACCAAGCACCAGGGCGTCGAAGCCTCGGTGCACTACGACATGGCCGCTCTGGATCCGCGCCTCGACGGCCTGACCGCCAATGCCGGCGTGACTTACACCCGTGCGGTGTACGAGGGCGAGATTCCCGGCTTCAAGGGTCGTGACCTGCCGTTCTACTCACGCCAAGTGGCGACGGTCGGTTTGCGTTACGACATTGATCGCTGGACGTACAACCTCGACGGCTTCGCCCAATCGCAACAACGCTCGCCGGGCACCGGGGTCAACGCTGACGGCAGTTTCAACGGCAACTACATCACCGAGGGCACCGCCGACGGGCAGTACGGCGACATTCCCGGCTACGTCACCTGGAACGTGCGCGGCGGTTATGACTTCGGCGCGCAACTGTCGAACCTCAAGCTCGGCGCCGGGGTGAAGAACATTTTCGACAAGCAATACTTCACCCGCTCCAGCGACAACAATTCGGGAATGTATGTTGGCGCACCGAGGACGTTCTTTGTGCAGGCCAGCGTGGGGTTCTGACCGACCGCGTCGGCTTCTTCGCGAGGCTCGCTCCCACAGGTTCACCGAGATTCTGTGGGAGCGAGCCTGCTCGCGAAGCTTTTCAGACCTTCAGTACTTTCCCACCAATCGCCACCGCCACCAGCAGCACCGCCATCAGGCCAAAGGCAAAACTCAAACTGCTGGCGTGGGCGACGAAACCGATCACCGCCGGCCCGGCGAGAATTCCGGCATAGCCCAGCGTGGTAATCGCCGGTACCGCGATGCTTTCCGGCATCACCGTCTGCTTGCCCACCGCGGTGTACAGCACCGGCACGATGTTCGAGCAGCCGGCACCGACCAGCGCATAACCCACCAGTGCGGCTTGCCAGCTCGGCGCGAAGGTCGCCAGAAACAGACCGGCCGCGGCCGTCAGCCCGCCGAACAGAATGATCCGCGTGGCGCCCAAGCGGCGGACGATGCGATCACCCAGCAAGCGGCCCGCGGTCATGGTCAGGGCGAATGCCGCGTAACCCAATCCGGCGTACGCGGTGTCGATCCCGCGTTCCTGTGCCAGGAACACCGCGCTCCAGTCCAGCGCTGCGCCTTCGGTGAGAAAGACAATGAAGCACATGCCACCGATAAACAGCACAATGCCATGGGGAATGGCGAATGCCGGACCCGAACTTTCACTGCCGTAGGGCAGCATGTGCGGCACGCATTTGTACAGCGCCGCGATCAACAGCGCGACCACCACCAGCATCGCCGCCAGTGGCGACAGGCCGAGGCCGAGCAGGGCGCTGACGCCGGCCGCGCCGACAATCCCGCCCAGACTGAACAAGCCATGAAAACCCGACATCATGTTCTTGCCGCTGGCGCGTTCGACGATCACCGCTTGCAGGTTCACCGTCGAATCCACCGTGCCCAACCCCGCACCGAACATGAAAAGGGTGGCGATCAGCGCCGGTATCGACGACACCGTCGCCAGCAACGGTAATGCCGCGCAGATCAACAACGTGCCGCCGGTGGCCACGCGCCGGCAGCCGAAGCGCGTCGCCAGAATACCCGCCAGTGGCATCGCCAGAATCGAGCCAACGCCCAGGCACAACAGCAACAAGCCCAGCGTGCCCTCATCGAGACCGGCGCGGGCTTTGGCATAAGGCACCAGCGGTGCCCACGCCGCGATGCCGAGCCCGGCGATGAAAAAAGCCACGCGCGTGGACATCTGTTGCAGGCGTCCGGGGACGAAGGTGTCTTGGGGGTTGAGGCTGGTCATATCGATCCTTGGTAAAAACATCGCGTCCCCGAAGGACAGTGATTCAGCGACGAGGTTCGATCGCTATGCGGGGGCGTGCAGCCGACATCGTAACCTGTAGGCCTTCGCCTGCTCGCGATAGCGGTGTGTCAGGTAAAAATATCTCGACTGACCCACCGCTATCGCGAGCACGCTCACTCCTACAGGGGATTGCGGTTTACAGTGGGATTTTCGGTAGCGCAGAGAGGCGGGTATGACTGAGTTCTACGACGCACGAGGCAACATCTACGGCGTGATATCCCCGGCGGCACTGCACGAGGCAGGAATCGCCTTGCCCGCCAGCGCCCTCGAATGCGCCGCCTCGCGTCAGTCATGGAGCGACACGGCGATCAGCGTTTGCTGCGCCTGGCCCGCTGGCCAGCGCCCGGCGAACAGCAAGGCCCATCGCAGCGACGGCTTGCTGATTGGCCCGTTCCAGGCCGCCCCGCCGTTCGATGTGCTGATCGTCAACACCGACGGCACCCTCGCCGAGCGCAGTGGCAACGGGCTGACGATCTTCTCCCAGTCGCTCGCCGGGCAAGGCTTGATGCCGGAAGCAGGCGCGCTGTTGTGCGTGCATCACGACAAGGGCGACGCCGTGGAAACCTCGGTGAAACCGGCCACGGTGGACGATGTTCAGGGCTTCTGGCTCGATCTGGGTCAGCCCGGTTTCGGCGCGGATGCCGTCGGTGCGCAGCAGGTCGAAGAGGTGCCATTCAATGGGCGAGTGGTCAGCCGCATACCGTCGCTGGCAGAGCTCGATCCAGCCTGGACGCACAGCCAGTTCGTGCGCATCGGCAATCCGCATTGCGTGACGTTGCTTGGCGATGTCGGCGCATTACCGAGCAATGAGCAAATGAGTGAGTCTGCATTGAACGAAGGCCTGGCCCGCATCGCCTATGCCATGCCAACCGGCGCCGGAGATCCCTGCCCGGCGGGCGTGAATCTGCAATGGGCAGCGCTGGAGTCAGCACAGAAAATCCGCGCCCGGGTGTTCGAGCGGGGCGAAGGACCGACCGCCTCATCCGGCACCAGCGCCAGTGCGGTGGCATCGGCGGCGTGGCGGGTGGGTTGGGTCGCGGCGGGGCAAGTGCAAGTGGTAATGCCCGGCGGCACGGCGCCGATTTTACTTGAGGTAGAAGACGGGCAGTTGGTGCGGGTCAAACTGTTCGGGGCGGCGCGGTTGATCGGCTGAATTCGAGGCCGCCATCGCTGGCAAGCCAGGCTCCCACAGGTTTTGTGTCGACGCAAAAGCCCGGTACACCACAAATCCCTGTAGGCCTTCGCCTGCTCGCGATAGCGGTGTTCCAGTTGATAGAGATGTGGCTGACACACCGCTATCGCGAGCAGGCGAAGGCCTACAGGGTATCTAGCTCGCCCACCATTTCAGCTCAGACCACCGCTGAACTCCACCACCGGCATCTGCCGCTTCATCAACACCTTGCCATCGCGAATCGAATACAGCGGCAAGCCCTGGCTGCGAATTACTTCGTAATCGCTGTCTGCCGACAGGATCAGCAGGTTCGCCGGGCGCCCCTGTTCCAGTCCGTAACGCTCGCCCAGGTGCATGGCTTTGGCGCTGTTATCGGTGACCAGATCCAGCGCGCTTTGCAGGTTGCGATAGCCGAGCATGTGGCAGATGTGCAGGCCGGCTTCGAGTACGCGCAGAATGTTGCCGTTGCCCAGCGGATACCACGGGTCGACGATCGAATCCTGGCCGAAACACACGTTCATCCCGGCTTCGAGCAGTTCGTTCACGCGGGTCACGCCGCGGCGTTTCGGGAAGTTGTCGAAACGGCCTTGCAGGTGAATGCTCTCGGTCGGGCAGGAGACAAAACTGATCCCGGAATGCCCCAGCAGACGAAACAGTTTGGCGCAGTAGGCGTTGTCGTAAGAGCCCATCGCCGTGGTGTGGCTGGCGGTGACGCGGGCGCCCATGTCGCGGCTGCGCGCTTCTTCGGCGAGCACTTCAAGGAAGCGTGAGTGCGGGTCGTCGGTCTCGTCGCAATGCACGTCGACCAGGCAACCGGTGCGCTCGGCGAGGTCCATCAGAAACTTCACCGAACTGACGCCCTGATCGCGGGTGTACTCGAAATGCGGAATCCCGCCGACCACGTCCGCGCCCATGCGGATCGCTTCTTCCATGAGCTCGCGGCCGTTGCGGAACGATTCGATGCCTTCCTGCGGGAACGCGACGATTTGCAGGTCGATCAGATGACGGCTTTCCTCGCGCACTTCGAGCATGGCCTTGAGTGCGGTGAGTTGCGGGTCGGTGACGTCGACGTGGGTGCGCACGTGCTGAATGCCGTGGGCGGCGAGCGCCTGAATGGTCTTTTTGGCGCGGGCCTTGGTGTCTTCCTCGGTAATGGTGACCTTGCGTTCGCCCCAGCACTCGATGCCTTCGAACAGTGTGCCGCTCATGTTCCAGCGCGGCTCGCCGGCGGTCAGGGTGGCATCGAGGTGAATGTGCGGCTCGACGAAGGGCGGCACCACCAGATTGCCGCCGGCGTCGAGGTCGTCCGGGCCGAGCGTCGGCGCTTCGGTCTGCCGGGCGATGCTGTGGATCAGACCGTTTTCCAGGTGCAATTCGTGCAGGCCTTCCTGGTTGCGCAGGCGGGCGTTGATGATGTGCATCAGGCGAATCCTTTTATAGATCTTGTAGTGGTGCGCTGACGCGACGGGCGCCGAGCAGACCGGTGACGATGACATACGTTAGCGCGGCAGCGGCAATCCCTACCAGCGGCGCGACCCACGGCGAACTGAACGCAGCAATGGTGCCCACGCCGTAAGCCCCGAGCCCCGGCCAGTTGAACGCCGGCAACCGCGCGTCGGCCAGACGCGGATAATGCCCGCGCCAGCGGTAGAAGAAGTCCGCCATGATCACCCCGCCAATCGGCGGAATCACTGTGCCGAGCAAAATCAGATACGGCACCAGCATGTCGTACATGCCGAGCAAGGCGAGCACCGTGCCGATCACCGCGCCGCCCAGGGTCACGGTTCTGCGCCGGCCGGTGCGCAGCAGGTTGCAACCGGCGACGGCGAAGTTGTAGATGGTGTTGTCCTGGGTGCTCCAGATGTTCAGCAACAGCATGGCCATCGCGGCCATGGCGAAACCTTGCAACAGCAACACCTCGACTACGTCTGGTTGCTGATAGACGATCGCGCCATACGCGCCGATCAATACCATCAGGCCGTTGCCAACAAAAAAACCGATCAGGCTGGCCAGCACCGCCACCCGCGCCGAGCGCGAGAAACGCGTCCAGTTGGTCGCTTGCGTCGCGCCACTGACGAAGGTGCCGAACACCAGCGTGATGGCTGTCGACCAGTCCAGCGAACCCGTCGGCACGACGCTGAGCAAACCTTCGAAACCACCGACTTTTACCGTCGCCACCCACATCGACAGCATCAACAGCAACAGCATCGCCGGCACCGCGATGTACGAGAGAATTTCCAGCCCGCGATAACCGATGTACGCCGTGGCGCAGAAGCCCAGCCCGAACAGCACCATCAGGCCGAGCACCGTGGCTTCATTGAGATTGAAGTACTTGCCGATCACCACCGCCGCCGTCGCCGTGCCCCAGGCGTACCAGCCGATCTGGGTGAAACCGAGGATCAGGTCGCTGAGCTTGCTGCCCACTTCACCAAAACAAAAACGGCCCATCAGCACCGAGTTGAGCCCGCTCTTGAAGGCGATATAGCCCAGGCCCGCGGCGTACAGGCCGAGCAGCAGGTTGCCGACAACGATCACCGCGATCATCTCGCTGAAGGTGAACGCCACGCCGAGCTTGCCGCCGGCAAACATGGTCGCGGTGAAAAACGTGAAGCCCAGTAACACCATCGCGGTGGAGGCCAGACCTTTGCGCGCATGCATCGGGACTTCGCTGAGGGGGTAATCGTTGCCGGGGGCGTTCTGCGTCATGGGGCAGTCCTTGCTGGAAGGGAGAAGACGCGGGAGGGTTGCAGCGGTCGTGCCAAATACCGATTGGGTGGGATATGTATAGACGACGCGGCAGAGTCAGGCGCAAAAACGGTGCACCCGAGCGCACCCGTGTGCCATGTGGGAGCCCCGATCGTTCCCACGCAGAGCATGGGAACGATCGGTGTCAGGGGATTTTGATGCTGACAGAGGAATTGCAGCAGGGCGGCGTAAGCATAAAAAAACAGCCTTTGCGGCTGTTCTTTATTTCCTGACTCAACACCGCCCCCAGTAGGAGTGAGCCTGCTCGCGATAGCGGTGTGTCATCAAGCATTTGTTTGGCTGACACACCGCTATCGCGAGCAGGCTCACTCCTACAAAAAGCGGTCTGTGGTGATTACTCGCCGCGATAGATGCATCCGCTGGTGCACGTCTCATGAATGCGGATCGCGCTCAGTTCCGGCAGCAGCGGCTTCATTTCATTCCAGATGAATTTGGCCAGCACTTCGCTGGTCGGATTTTCCAGACCGGGAATGTCGTTCAGGTAGTTGTGATCAAGACGCTCGTACAGCGGCTTGAAGATCGCCTTGATCTCGGAGAAATCGCGGATCCAGCCGGTATGCGGGTCGAGGTCGCCGCTCAGGTGCAGCGCCACTTTGAACGAGTGACCGTGCAGGCGCCCGCACTTGTGGCCGTCCGGGACGTGCGGCAGGCGGTGGGCGGATTCGAAAGTAAATTCCTTGAAGATTTCCACAGTATTCTGGCTCTGTTCAGATGGCGTTCGCCGCAGCGATTCGGGCAGGCGGCGAGTTTATCAGCTTGTCTGTGGCTGTGCTGACTAAAGGGTCAGCAAGTGCTCGGCGAGGCGACCGTTGGCCGTCAGTTCGAGAAATTCGTCACCGAGGCGGCGGCTTTCGTCCATCGCCGTGTGCCAGTACTTCTGCCGGCCGGGAGCATCGCCCATGAAGCGTTTGAAGTCGTTACGGTCTGGCAGTTTGCCGAAGGGCAGGCGGGCCAGATATTCCTTCGACGGCGCGAGCAACAGCACGTCTTGCAAACGCTGCACCGAGGCGCGGCGCCACGGCAGGGTCTTGTCGAACCAGCCGGGAATCACCCGGTCGGTGAAGTGCGGATACAGCACGATGCCGTCGCCGCTGTAGGGCAGGTCAAGGTGATAGTCGAGCAGGCCGCCGTCGCGGAACGTCCCCGCGCCAGCACCCGGCAAATCGCGCACGCCTTGCATGACCATCGGAATCGAACCCGAGGCGAGCAGGGCCTGGCGCAGGTTGCCGGCGTTCAGCGCGACAAAGCGCGAAGGGAAATCGTCCAGCGCATGCAGTGGCGGGGCCAGGCGTGGATCGTGGATGATCAGCCGTTCGAAGTGCCGCGACAGCCGCGCACGACCGCGCAGGTTGTCGGCAATCACCGAACCCAGCGCCAGACCGAGCCGCCCGCGATGATCCTCGGCCAGCCGCCCCTGACTTTTCACCACCATGATGTTCAAGCGGTAATGTGCGTTGTCGAGGATGCTGGCGTCGCGGCCGTCGAGCAGGTCGTTGAGCATGCGTTGCGAGCTCTGACTGATCTCGGCCATGGTCACGCCTTTGTTGAAATTCTGCTCGGCGTACAAATGCCCGAGGCGGCGGAGGCCTTCGGCGGCGTCCGGCAGGCAGGCACTGGCGAAGCGCCAGGAGCCGACTGAAGCGCCGATCAGCGAACGCTCGCGCGGCGCCCCCGGCAGCCATTCACCGAACAACGCCAGATCGAGCCCCTGAATCCCCAGCGCCTTCGGCCCGCCGGCCGCGCCAGGCAGGGTGCCGACGTCGGCAGCGTTCAGGCCCTGGGCACGAATGCGCGCCATGGCCCGCGGGCCGGCCTTGAGGGTGAGGGCGGGGAATTTGATGTGGATGGCGGTCATACCGGCCTCGATCGTTAGCAAGCTGCGAATTATAAGCACACCGCCGAACCCTGTGGGAGCGCCCGCGACGACGGCGTACTGATCGTTCCAACGCTCTGCGTGGTAATGCAGCCGGGGACGCTCTGCGTCCCATTGGAACGCGGAGCGTCCCTTGAGGCATTCCCACGCGGAGCGTGGGAACGATCGGAATGAACAGGGCACAATGATGGCCATTCAGTTTCAGTTAAGTTGCTGCCGTTAAGGTGCCTACCTTAAGCAACCTATAAAAATTCGGAGACAACCGTGAACACCCTGACTGCCCTGATCACCGCCTCGATCATCTGCCTCACCGCCGGTACTGCTTTTGCGCGCGATCTGGGGCCTGACGAAGCGCTTCGTTTGCGCGACGCTGGTACTATCGTCTCCTTCGAGAAGCTCAACGCCGCCGCGCTGGCCAAGCACCCGGGCTCGGAAATTACCGAAACCGAGCTGGAAGAAAAATACGGCAAGTACATTTACCAGATCGAACTGCGCGATCCGCAGGGCAAGAAATGGGATCTGGAATTGAACGCGGTCGATGGCGAAGTGCTCAAGGATCATCAGGATACGTAATGAAGCTTAATGTTCGCACCACCCGCCGTACGGCCTTGGTGCTGCTGTTGTTTTGCTCCACGGCGATGGCCCGCGACCTTGATCAGGACGAAGCCCTGAGCCTGCGCGAGAAGGGCGTGATCCTGCCGCTGGAGCAAGTGTTGCAGCAGGCGATGGACCGTTACCCCGAGGCGAAGCTGCTGGAAGTCGAGCTGGAAGAAAAGCACGACATTTATATTTATGAAGTCGAATTGCTCACCGTCGAGGGTGTCGCCCGTGAGCTGCACCTGAAGGCTGATACCGGTGAACTGGTAAAAGACAAGGAAGATTGATCGATGCGTTTGCTCTTGGTGGAAGACCACGTACCGCTGGCCGACGAGTTGCTCGCCAGCCTGCAGCGGCAAGGTTACGCGGTCGATTGGCTGGCGGACGGTCGCGATGCGGTGTATCAGGGCAGCAGCGAACCCTACGATTTGATCATTCTCGACCTCGGCCTGCCCGGCGTGCCGGGGCTTGAAGTGCTGGCGCAGTGGCGCGCCGGTGGGCTGTCGATTCCGGTGTTGATTCTGACGGCACGCGATTCCTGGGCCGAACGCATCGAAGGCCTGAAGGCCGGCGCCGACGATTACCTGACCAAACCTTTCCACCCCGAAGAGCTGCAATTGCGCATTCAGTCGCTGCTGCGCCGCTCCAAGGGCCAGGCCAATCAACCGACCTTGAAGGCCGCCGGCCTGCACCTGGACGAGGGGCGTCAGTGCGTGGTGCGTGACGGCACGGACATTCAACTGACCGCCGCCGAGTTTCGTCTGCTGCGCTATTTCATGCTGCATCCCGAGCAGATCCTCTCCAAGAGCCACCTCGCCGAACACCTCTACGACGGTGAAACCGAGCGCGATTCCAATGTCCTTGAAGTGCACGTCAATCACCTGCGGCGCAAGCTCGGCAAAAGCGTGATCGAAACCCGTCGCGGCCAGGGTTACCTGTTCGGCGGGCAAGCCTCGTGAGATCGATCCAGCGCCGCTTGAGCCTGGGTCTGATCAGTGTGATGGTGATCGTCGGCGTGGTGCTGGCGCAGACCAGCCTGTGGTTGTTCGAAGCAGGTTTGCAGCGTTATCTGGAGGCGGGTCTGCGCAACGACAGCGAGAGCCTGCTGGTGGCGTTGGTCCGTGGCCCGCAAGGCTTGCAGCTGGACGAGCGGCATCTGTCGCCAGCCTATCAGCGGCCGTTTTCCGGGCATTACTTCCGCATCGACTTTGCCGACAGCCACTGGCGTTCGCGCTCATTGTGGGACCAGGACCTGCCGCTGCTCGATCATCCCGGCCTGCACAGCAATCTCCAGTTGGGCCCGGACGGCCAACAGTTGCTGATACTGCGTTCGGACTATCGGCGCCTCGGCCAGTCGATTTCAATCAGCGTCGCGCAGGATTACACGCCGGTGCGCGAAAGCTTCCAGCGCATGCGCCAGATCGGTCTGGCAGCAGGCCTGACGGCGTTGCTGGTGATTCTGCTGTTGCAGCGCCTGACCGTGCGCCGCGCCTTGAAGCCGCTGGAGCGGGCGCGCGAACAGATCGCGCAGTTGCAGCAAGGCCAGCGTTCGCAGCTCGACGATCAAGTGCCAGTGGAGCTAGAGCCGCTGGTAGCGCAGATCAACCATTTGCTCGCCCACACCGAAGACAGCCTCAAGCGCTCGCGCAACGCCCTGGGCAATCTCGGCCATGCGTTGAAAACGCCGCTGGCGGTGTTGTTGAGCGTGGCGTCGAGCGAAAAACTCGATGCGCACCCGGAACTGCGCAAGGTCCTCATCGAGCAACTGGAGCAAGTGCAGCAGCGCCTCAATCGCGAATTGAATCGCGCGCGCTTGTCCGGCGATGCACTGCCCGGCGCGCTGTTCGATTGCGACGCGGAACTGCCGGGCTTGCTGGCGACGCTGAACATGATCCACGGCGAGCATCTGGCGCTCAGCTACGTCGCTCCGGCTGGGCTGCAACTGCCGTGGGACCGTGAGGATTTACTTGAGCTGCTGGGCAACCTGCTCGACAACGCCTGCAAGTGGGCGGACGCCGAAGTGCGCTTGAGCGTGATCGAACGCACCGATGGCTTTTCCTTGAGCGTCGAGGATGACGGCCCCGGGATTCCCGAACAACAGCGCGCCGAGGTGTTCAGTCGTGGCACACGGCTGGATGAACAGACCGACGGCCATGGGCTGGGGTTGGGGATCGTGCGCGATATCGTGGAAACGTGGGGCGGGTTGCTGGTGTTGGGCGAGAGCGAGTGGGGTGGGTTGAAGGTGGTGATTGAACTGCCTCGGCGGTGAGCCCTTGAAAAGCCCCTCATCGGAACGCCGCCCGCCTAACCCTCTCCCAGAGGGAGAGGGGACTGATTGTGTTGGTCTTGAGATATGCACTCACTTGAAATACCGAGTCGGACTCAGGACTTGAATGGCATGAAGATCGGCTCCCTTTCCCCCTCGCCCCCCTTGGGGGGAGAGGGCTGGGGTGAGGGGGGATTGCAACTGACACCCCGCACTCGTGCATCAAACGCGAAACTGATCCATCAACCGCTGCTGCTGATTCGCCAGGCTGTTGAGCGACTGGCTGACCCGCGCCGATTCATTGGCCTGCCCCGACAGCGATTCCGTCACGTCGCGAATCGTCGCCACATTGTTGTTGATCTCTTCGGCCACTGCGCTCTGCTGTTCAGCGGCGCTGGCGATCTGCAGGTTCATGTCGCTGATCACCGTCACCGCGTCGCCGATCTGGCGCAGTGCGGTCACTGCCTGGCCGACCTGCTCGACACTGCCCTGGGCCTGGCGATGGCTGTTGCCCATCGAACCGACCACCTCCTGCGTGCCGTTCTGCAATTGCTCGATGACCTGACGGGTTTCCTCCACCGATTCCTGGGTACGTCGGGCAAGGTTGCGCACTTCATCGGCGACCACGGCAAAACCGCGTCCGGCTTCACCGGCCCGCGCCGCTTCGATCGCGGCATTCAGTGCCAGCAGATTGGTCTGCTCGGCAATCGCGCGAATGGTTTCCAGCACCGCGCCGATTTTCTCGCTGTTGGCCGCCAGACCTTCAACCTGCACCATCGCCGCGCTCATGTCGGCGGCGAGGGTGTCGATGCTCGCGGTAGTGCGGTCGATCACGGTCAGGCCCTGGCGAGTGGCGCGGTCGGCGTCCTTGGCGGCTTCGGCCGCCTGGGCCGCGCTGCGGGCGACGTCCTGCGCGGTGGCGCTCATTTCGTGGGAGGCGGTCGCAACCTGATCGACCTGGCGGTATTGCTGCTCCATGCCGGCGCTGGTCTGGGTGGCGATGGCCGAGGATTGGTCAGCCGTGCTGCGTGCGTCCTGCACCGAGCGTTTCACTTCGGCGATGATCGGCTGCAATTTGTCGAGAAAGCGGTTGAACCAGCCGGCCAGTTGCCCGAGCTCGTCCTGCTTGTCATAGGCCAGGCGGCGGGTCAGGTCGCCTTCGCCGCTGGCGATGTCTTCAAGCATGTGCGCGACACCAAGGATCGGTCGGGTCACACTGCGCGCCATCAGCCACACCAGCAGCAGGCCGAGCAGGGCGGCGAGGCCGCCGAGGCCCAACTCCATCAACGTGCCCGAGGTATTGCTCGCGTCCAGCTGTTGCTCGAGTGCTTCGGCGCGGCTCACCAGAACTTTTTCCGGCACATCGAGCAGCACGCCCCACGCCGGCCCGCCCGGAATCGGCTGGAACGGCGATAGCACTTTCAACTGACCATTATTGTGCAGACTGCTCACGCCGGTGCTGGCGGCCAGGCGCCGTAGCAGCTCAGCACCGCTGGTGATGTCGACGGCGTCCAGACGCTGGCTGAGTTTGCCGGCATCGGCGCTGTAACCGGCGAGCAGGCCGGCGGGGCTGATGATGCTCACGGCAGTCTGACCGTCGTAGAGCTTTTTGCTCGCGGTCTGGCTGATCGCTTGCAGGCTGTTGAGGTTGATGTCGACCGACAGCGAGGCGATGACCTTGCCGTTGAGCAGCAGCGGGAAGACGATGCTGGTCATCAGCACTTTCTGCCCGTCGATCACGTAAAAGTACGGTTCGATCACACACGGCTTGAGCGTGCTGCGCGGGCAGGTGAGCCAAGCGTTGGCCGCCTGACCGCTGGGGCCGGTGCGGGTGTCGCTCATGTCACTTTCCGGCAGGGCCATCGAGTGGACCTTGCCCGGGGTCGGCTGCGACCAGTACAGGGCGAACCGGCCCTTGTCATTGCTGCCCAGCTCCTCTTGTCCGGCGAACAGTTCGTCCTTGCCGTCCAGCGCATTGGCTTCGAATACCAGCGACAGGCCGAGCAGATCCGGGTTGGCCTGCAATGCGGATTTGACCTGACGGGTCATGTCTTCGCGCAGATCGAAGGCATCGAGAAAACGCTTCTCGGCCTGTTCGCGCAGAAACAGCACCTGCCGCGAGAAGCCGTGACCGTATTGATAGGCATCCATGAACTGCTGACGAATCCCCGCCGCCTGCACCTCACCCTGCGACTCGATGCGCGCCTGCGCCGACTCGGTGAGCATCTCCATGCTCGACGCCTTGACCAGCGCGGAACTGTGCTCCATGCGATACAGCGAAAGACCGACGAGCAGGGTCACGATACCGGCCAGACAAAGGCCGGCGAGCAGGGTGATTTTCCATTGGATGGAAAGGTGTCTGAGCGACATGGAAAACATCCTTATTCGATAAATATCTGAGACTTTGCACTCTAACGGCTGAAAAGCAGCTTTCTTGAGCGGCAAGCTGCAAGCGGCAAGCTAAAAGCGAGCATCGGACTCAAGGATCAAAAGCAGCTCAGCTTGCCGCTCGAAACTTGCAGCTTGTGGCTGCTTGGGGCACAGTGCGCGCCCTTCTAACAAGACCCTTTTGCCTCCGCCGAGCAGTTCTGGCGGACTCATCCTGTCTGGCGGTCGGTTTGCCCACCGCAGTGTTTTTCGAGGTAGTGAAATGAATGCAGTCATAGCGGCAGTCGGCGTCATGCTGATTCTCAGCCTGTCCCGCGTGCATGTGGTGATCGCGCTGATCGTCGGGGCGCTGGTTGGCGGCCTGACCGGTGGCCTGGGCATGGACGCCACGCTCAAGGCGTTCAACAGCGGTCTGGGCGGCGGTGCGACGGTGGCGTTGTCCTACGCGTTGCTCGGCGCTTTCGCCGTGGCAATCGCCAAGTCTGGCTTGGCCCACGCACTGGCCGACAAGGCGCTGGCGATGGTTGACCGGCAACATTCGAGCGGCGGCGGCAATGTCAAATGGTTGCTGATCGGCCTGTTGTGGGTGGTGGCGATTGCTTCGCAGAATATCCTGCCGATCCACATTGCATTCATTCCGCTGCTGGTGCCGCCACTGCTTTATGTGCTGACCAAGCTGCAACTCGACCGCCGCCTGATCGCCTGTGTCATGACCTTCGGCCTGATCACTCCGTACATGTTCCTGCCAGTGGGTTTCGGCAACATCTTCCTCAATGAAATCCTGCTGGCCAACGTTGCGCGCAGCGGCGTCGACATCAGCGGCATCAACATCACCCACGCCATGGGCATTCCGGCGCTGGGCATGGTTTTCGGCTTGGCGATGGCGTTCGTCAGTTATCGCAAGAAGCGCGTCTATGACCTGGAAAAAATCGAGCAGGTCGAGCAGACCGCAGTGCATTACAACCCGCTGAGCCTGTTGATCGCCGGTGTGGCCATCGCCTCGGCGTTCGTCGTCCAACTGCTGCTGGATTCGATGATTATCGGTGCGCTGGTGGGCTTTTTGATCTTTTCGGTGTCCGGCATCGTCAAGTGGCGCGAAACCGATGACCTGTTCACTGAAGGCATGAAGATGATGGCGATGATCGGTTTCATCATGATCGCCGCCTCCGGCTTCGCCGAAGTGATGAAGGCCACCGGGCAGGTGCAGACGCTGGTTGAATCGTCCGCGGCGTGGATCAACCACAGCAAAGGCATCGGCGCGCTGTTGATGCTGCTGGTGGGCTTGCTGGTAACCATGGGCATCGGTTCGTCGTTCTCCACCGTGCCGATTCTGGCGGCGATTTTCGTGCCGCTGTGCGTGCAACTGGGCTTCAGTCCGATGGCCATCGTCTGCATCGTCGGCACTGCCGGTGCGCTGGGCGACGCCGGTTCACCGGCCTCGGACTCGACCCTCGGCCCGACCTCCGGCCTGAACATCGACGGCCAGCATCACCACATCTGGGACACCGTGGTGCCGACCTTCCTGCACTACAACCTGCCGCTGCTGGCATTCGGCTGGGTGGCCGCGATGGTGCTCTAAGCCTGTCACCGATCCCTTGTAGGAGTAAGCCTGCTCGCGATAGCGGTGTACCCGTCGCCTGATCCGCTGACTGATACACCGCTATCGCGAGCAGGCTCACTCCTACAGGGAGCGGGGGTGAATCCAGGACTCAACTTTTGAGCTGGCGTGCCGTTAAAGCCTTTAACCACGCCAACAAAATCAAAAGAGTGAGCCCCCACAATGCGCCTGAGCCTCAAGGCTAAAGTCCTGTCCCTCGCCGTTCTTCCGGTATTGCTCTTTGCCCTGGTCATCAGTCTGACCACACTGTTCATCCTCCAGGAACAGGCGCGCAAGGAAGTCGAACAGACCCGCGAGCGCCTGCTCGGCGACGCCAAAGCCACCCTGCAAAGTTACGTCGCCGTGGCGATGACCACGATCAAGCCGCTGTACGACGCGGCTGCTCCCGGCGACACCGAGGCGCGGGCGCAGGCGATCAAGCTGCTGTCGGGCATCCGCTACGGCAAGGACGGCTACTTCTTCGCCTACGACTCGGAGATCGTGCGCCTGTTCAAGGCCAACGACCCTGACGGTGTGGGCAAAAGCTTCAAGGACAACCGCGACCCGAATGGCGTCTACGTCAACCTCGGTCTGGTGAAAGTGGCGAAGGACGGTACTCACTACCTGCAATACAGCTCGCCGCTGCCGGGCAATGCCAAGGTGCTGGTGCCGAAACTCGGTTATACCGAATACCTGGCCAAGTGGGACATGGCCGTCGGTACCTCGGTCAACCTCGACGGCATCGAAGCGCAAGTGGCGCTGGTCGAAACCCAGGTGCAGGAACGCGTGCAAGGCGTGGTGCTGAGCATTGTCGGTGTGGCGGTGGTGGTGCTGCTGGTGATTGCCGCGGCGGGGATGCTGCTGGCCAACACGATTCTGCGGCCGCTGACCCTGATGAAAGCCAATCTCGATGACATCGCGGCAGGCGAGGGCGATCTGACCCGGCGCCTGAACATCACCAGCCAGGATGAACTTGGCGAACTGGCCGGCTCGTTCAACCGCTTCGTCGACAAGATCCACGGTTTGGTGCGGCAGATCACCGAGATGACCACGCAACTGACCGGGCTGGTGACTCAGGTGTCGGATCAGGCGCAGCGCTCGGATCAGGCGATGGAGCGTCAGCGTCACGAGACCGATCAGGTCGCCACCGCCATCAACGAAATGTCCGCCGCCGCGCAGGAAGTCGCCAAGAGCGCGCAGAACGCCGCCGTCGCCGCGCAGCAGACCGACGCAGAAGGCCAGAGCGCCAAACGCGTGGTGGCCGGCAGCATCAAACAGATCCATGCTCTGGTCGATGACATTCGCAGCAGCGGCGTATCGCTGGACAGCCTGCAGCAGGACGTGACGTCGATTGTCGGTGTGCTCGGGGTGATTCGCTCGATCGCCGAGCAGACCAACCTGTTGGCCCTCAACGCGGCGATTGAAGCGGCGCGGGCGGGGGAGGCCGGTCGCGGTTTTGCTGTGGTCGCCGACGAGGTCCGTGCGCTGGCCAGCCGCACGCAGATCAGCACCCAGGAAATTCAAGGCATGATCGATCGTCTGCAGGCCGGCACGCAGCAGGCGGTGGAAGCCATGCGCCGTTCCAGCGAGGCGGGTGATGGCACCTCGCAACAGGCCAATCAGGCCGGGGCGTCGCTGGATGCCATGGCTGAGCTGATCGCGACAATCAACTCGATGAACGCGCAGATCGCCAGCGCCGCCGAAGAACAGACGGCGGTGGCAGAAGAGATCAACCGCAGCGTGCACCAGATCGCGGTGGCGGTGGACAGCGTTGCCGATGAAACGCAACTCGGTGCGCAGACCTCGCGCAGTCTGGCGGAGTTGGGGCAGCGGTTGGGCAAGCTGGTTGGGCAGTTCCGGATCTGACGCTTGAAAAGCAGCCCCTCACCCTAGCCCTCTCCCAGAGGGAGAGGGAACCAAATGGGGGATGCCTGGGAAATGCACCGACCTGAAATTGCTTTGCTGAATCCATAATCGACTCGATCGTTCAGGTCGATGTCTGACGCAAGACACCTCGGTCAGTCCCCTCTCCCTCCGGGAGAGGGCTAGGGTGAGGGGCTCTTGATCTTCAAGGCCTGTCCCAATACGGAACCTCACCAAAACACTCAACAAAAAAATCAATCACCGTCCGCACCTTCACCGACAATCTTCGACTGCCCGGCCACAGCACCGCAATCTGCTGCGGCTCCAGACTGTTCGATACCTGATACCCGCGCAACACCGGCACCAGCGTGCCGGCGCGCACCGCCTCGCCAATCAGCCATGACGGAAACATCACCAGCCCCAGACCCTGTTCGGCAGCCTGGGTGAGGGTGTCGGCGTGGTTGCTGGTGATCGGGCCTTTGACCGAGTGCGGCGCCCAGTCCTCGCCATCGCGGCGGAAAAACCAGCGCTGCTGACCGGCCGCGCCCTTGTAGGCCAGGCATTGGTGTTGAGCCAGATCCTCAGGCTGTTGCGGCGTGCCGTGGCGCGCGAGGTACGCGGGGCTTGCGGCGACCTGAAAGCGGTGCGGCGCCAGAATCCGCGCCTGCATGCTCGAATCATGCAAATGGCCGATGCGAAACAGCAGGTCGGCGCCTTCCTGCAACGGGTCGACGTAGTGATCGGTCTGCTGAATATCCAGTTGCAACTGCGGATACCGCGCGCACAACTGGCCCAGCCACGGGCTCAGATGGCGCTGACCGAACACCACCGGGGCGTTGATGCGCACCAGCCCCGTCGGTTTGCTTTGCTGCTCCTGTAACGCTTGCTCGGCTTCTTCCAGCTGCACCAGCACCAGCCGCGCATGATGGCCGAGCATACGACCGGCCTCGGTCGGCGAAACGGCGCGGGTATGGCGGTAAAGCAATTGCTGATTCAGCGCTTGCTCCATCAATTGGATTTGCCGCGAAATCGAAGAGGGCGCGACGCCTTCGCGGCGCGCAACCTCGGAAAAACTGCCGTGGTCGAGCACCGCTACAAACAGCCGCAGTGCCTTGAATCCCAGTTCATTGAGCCCGTGCATGAAGTGCCCTGCTGTGCGGATTGCGCAAAAGTGTTGTCCGGATCCTCCCATTTATCGCACAGCTGTGCCAGCCGATAATCCGCGCCATCGTTTCTTGAAGTGGAAAGTTTTTATGCAGACGCTGGATGAAGTGGCTGTTGCCACGCCTGTGAAAAAGTCGAGGTGGCGCTTGTTGTTGCTGCCGCTGGTGATTCTGGCCGGCATGGGCCTGTCGGTAGAGGCCGGACTGCTCGGGCCGCTGGGCGAGCAGGTCGGGCACCTGTGGGCGACGCTGAGCATCTTCGGCGTCGGGGCGGCGATCCTGTTTTTGCTGCTGCTGTTCGCCGGCCCGCAGAAAGGCCCGGCGCTGACCGATCTGCCGCGCTGGCAGTTGATCGGCGGATTTCTCGGGCCGATGTACGTGGTGGTGCTGACCCTGGCAACGCCGCATATCGGCATCGCCATGACCATGATCGCGATCCTCTCGGGGCAAGTGGGCAAGAGCGTGCTGATCGACCATTTCGGCTGGTTCGGCACTACGCGCAAGAAGGTCAATGGCGAGCGTTGGCTGGCCTTGGGGCTGATTGTGGTGGCATTGATTCTGATTGCGCGGGGGTGAGTGATGGGGCTGGTGATTTTGTTGGCAGTGGTGGTGTTGGCCGGCGCGGTGTTGAGCGTGCAAGCGGCGATCAACGGGCGCTTGGGTGAGTCGGTTGGCGTGTTGCGCAGCAGTCTGCTGACCTTTGCGGTGGGCGCTGTGGTGACGGGGTTGTTGATTTTTTTCTTTGAGCCGGCGCAGGAGGTGAGCTTGCTCGAGGTGCCGAAGTGGCAGTTGACCGGGGCTCTGTTCGGCGTGGTGTACATGATGGTGATGGTCGGTGCGGTGCCAGTGGTGGGCACGGCGGTGGCGACGGTGGCGGTGATTGTCGGGCAGTTGGGGATGGGGATGTTGATCGATAATTTCGGCTGGTTGGGCAATCCTGCGATTGAGCTTTCGTCGAGCCGGGTTTTGGCGATGGGGTGCCTGGCGTTGGCGCTGGTGTTTATGTATCGGAGTTCTTCGCGCTCCGTGGATTGATTGTTTGTTTGGACGCTTAGATGGGGGGTATATCCGTTGCTTCGGGTGCTGCGGCTGGCGGTTTCGCCCTTACGGCGAGTCCCTTTTTCAGACGCCAAAAAGGAACCAAAAGGCTTGCTCCTGCGTTCGGCCCTCGCAGGCTCGGGTTCCTTCGCTGCGGGATCGATCCGGGCGCAGCGGCTACGGTTTGCTTCGCTGCACCTACTTCCGCTGTG